>CAMGCA010000001.1 GCA_946011705.1 uncultured Clostridia bacterium
TTACTTTATCTATGGCTTCCCAGGAAGAACAAGGCCAGGGTGCCCGGGCCGGAGTGGGAGCCGATCACCGCGCCAACGTAGCTGATGACTACCTCCTTCACGCCGCACTTCTCTTTGAGCTGCTGGGCCAGGTATTCGGCGTCCTCCCGGCAGTCGCCGTGGGAGATGAACATGGTGCTGTTGTCGTAGCCCGCGCCCAGCTCCTGGGCCTTGCGCACCAACGCGTCAATGGCGGCCTTCCGGCCCCGGGCTTTGGCCATGCTGATCAGATGCCCTTCGTCGTCCACATGGAGCAGGGGCTTGATTTGCAGCATGGTGCCCACCAGCGCGGTGGCGGCGCTGATCCGTCCGCCCCGTTTCAGATACATCAGGTCGTCCACGGTGAACCAGTGGCACAGATGCAGCCGGTTCTCCAGACACCAGCCGTACAGCTCTTCCAGGGACATCCCCTCGTCCCGCTTCTTGCAGGCGTACCAGACGAGCAATCCCTGACCCATGGAGGCGCACAGGGTATCTACCACCCGGATGGTGCGCTCGGGGTATTTTTCGCCCAGCTCCTCCGCGGCGATGACCGCGGACTGGTAGGTGGTGGACAGGCCGGAGGAGAAGGCCAGCACCAACACATCCTTCCCCGCGGCCAGGGCGGCTTCCATGGCGTCGCTCCAGCGGCTGGGGTTCACGGCGGAGGTTTTGGCGGCATCGCCGGCCCGGAGACCGTCGTACATTTCCTTCAGACTGTCGTCGTTTTTATCATCGCTGGTTTTTCCCCGGAACTCCACAGACAGGGGCACAAAGGAAAGTCCCAGAGTCTCGTACATGGGCGTGGGAAAATCGCAGCAGGAATCGGTGATGATCTGGTAATTCATAATTGACACACTCCGTTACTCTAGACAAACCGCGCTGCCCCGTGCTAGAATAGGACAACGCACGAAATTTACCATAACATCATACAATAATCCCCAGAGGAAGTCACGCCTTTCCTGGGAGAAACCCGGGATGCAAGCCCCACCGGGGGTAGAAATCCCACTCTACCGTGGGTAGAGTCGCGTATTTGGAGGAAAATCATGACCAATTTGCTGCTTCGTCTGTTTGTAAAGGACGCGGACAATACGGATAGCCCCAAGGTTCGCGCGGCCTTGGGGACTCTGGCGGGGCTTGTGGGCATTGTTTTCAATGTTCTGCTGTTTTCGTTCATTCTGCTGGTGTGCACCTTGACCAGCTCCGTCTCCATTACCGCCGATGCCATGAACAACCTGTCCGACGCCTCCGGCTCCATCGTCACCTTCATCGGTTTCCGAGTGGCGGATAAGCCCGCCGACGAGCACCATCCCTACGGCCACGCCCGGGCGGAATACTTAAGCGGTCTGGGTGTAGCGGCCCTCATCTTAGTCATCGGCATTGAGCTGGTGAAAACCTCGGTTAAGAAAATTTTCGCCCCCACGCCGGTGGAGTTTACTGCCGTAGCGGCGGTGGTGCTGTTGGCATCCATTGGGATGAAATTCTGGATGAACCTGTTTAACCGGAGTCTTGCCAAACGCATCGACTCCACCGCCCTGATGGCCACCGCCGCCGACAGCCGCAATGACTGCATCACGACCTTCGCGGTGTTGGTTGCCGCCGTGGTGGAAAAGCTGACCCATATCCCCGTGGACGGCTGGATCGGTCTTGCTGTGGCGTTGTTCATCCTCTACAGCGGCCTGAATCTGGCTAAGGACACCATCTCCCCTCTGCTGGGCGAAAATGCCGACCCAGAGCTGCGGGAGAAAATCGTGGACTACATCGTGTCCCAGCCCAAGGTGCTGGGCTATCACGATCTGATGGTCCACGATTACGGCCCGGGCCAGCGGTTTGCCAGCCTCCATGTGGAGATGGACTGCCGGGAGGACCCCCTGGACTGCCATGAGCTGATTGACGACATGGAGCGGGAGTGCCTGCGCAGCCACAACGTGCACCTGGTCATTCACTACGACCCGGTGGTCACCGACGACCCGGTGATGACGGCCCTGAAAAACAGAGTTCTGTGCCTGCTGCAGGCCAAGGATCCCCGGCTGAGTCTCCACGATTTCCGCATGATTCCGGGAAAAAAGCACATGAATCTGGTATTTGACGTGGCCCTGCCCCGGGATTTGAAGGACAAGGGCGAGGAGCTGCGCAGTTGGGTGGAGGACACGCTGAATGCCGAGGGCGGCATGGTCTACCATGTGATCATCACCTTCGATGTGGCGGATTTCGTGTAAAACGAAGGGCTGCCCCTCGTACTTTTCAAGAATCAGGTAATAGAGAACAGCCCGCTCCACGCGGGCTGATTTTCTACCCAAAATGCACTGCAAAAAAAGTCGCACAGTTTCCGGAAACGGGCTTCCCCTTTCGCTGTATTTCCCGCTTCCACCGGACTAAAATGGAGCCATCAATCTGACAAGGAGGACGGCGTAATGCAGTGCCAGAAGCTGAAAACCTACATGGAAACCGGACGGGTGGTTTTCCTGCCTGCCCAATCCATCCAGCCCAACCCGGCCCAGCCCCGGAAGGTCTTCGCCGCCGGGGCGCTGGACGAGCTGGCGGAGTCCATCCGGCAGCACGGCATCTTGCAGCCGTTGTCCGTCCGGCGGCGGGATAACGTCTACGAGCTGATCTCCGGGGAGCGCCGGCTGCGGGCTGCCCAGCTGGCCGGGGTCACGGATATTCCCTGCATATTGATGCGCATGGACGATCTGGAATCGGGCATGGCGGCGCTGGTGGAGAATTTGCAGCGGCAGGATCTGGACTTCATTGAGGAGGCCCAGGGAATCCGGTGCCTGCTTGACCGCTTCGACATGAGTCAGGAGCAGGCGGCCCGGCTGCTGGGCAAAAGCCAGAGCAGCGTAGCCAACAAGCTGCGGCTTCTGCGCCACACCCCGGCGGTGCTGGAGGCTCTGCGGGAAGCGGGACTGACGGAGCGCCACGCCCGGGCGCTGCTGCGGCTGCCGGATGAAGCTTCCACCCTGTCGGCCATCAAGGAAATCGTCCGGCAGAATATGAGCGTAGCCCGGACGGAGCGATACATCGAAAGCCTGCTCAGCACCTCCACCGCAAAAAAGCGCAGCGCCAGCGTGGGGGCATTCCTAAACAATCTGACCCAGAATCTGCAAAAAATACAGCTGTCCGGCATCCCGGCGGTATCCGAACGCCGGGAGACAGACAGTCAGATCGTGCTGACCATTACGATACCTAAATAAGCGGCGGGTCGCCGCTGACAATACGTCACGAACCCAGGCAGTTAACCCACATCCTTTGGACCCCTCGACTGGCAGTGCCCACTAATGTGGTAAAGCAGAATTTATCTGAGTAGTGTGTCATCCTGAGCGAGCGCAAGCGAGTCGAAGGATCTACGCACTTACGTTCCTGCATATGGTCAAATCGGTGCCAAGATCCCTCGACGACCCTCGGGATGACACGGTTTTCTTTGCCTTAGAATAATAACAAGGAAATCCAGGTGACCACATTGGAGCCGAACTGGAAATCCAGTCCCAGTTTTTCCAGAATGGGCACCACGTTGATGCCGTGGCTCTCCACACAGGGGTGCATCTTCTCCGGGAACCGGCAGGGCTGGTTGTCCAGAATGGCGCAGCGGTCGCAGATGGCGCAGGCCTGGGTGGACAGAATGTAGGGCTTCTCCCCCTGTTCCCGCAAAAGCTCCGCCACCTGCTCTGTCAGCTCCTCGTGGGCCGGACGGGTAGCCAGGGTCTCGTCAATATCCGCAATGTCCGTTACCTCGGCAATGGAGGAAATCAGCAGGCAGTTATGGTAAACCATGCACCGTGCATGACATTCTTCCACAGTGCCCACGCCGGGGGGACAGGCCCAGGTGGTGCCATACTTGGGGCACTCATTCCGGCAGATCCAGCGGATGCGGTCGGAGAATTCCAGCTCCTGCGGGTCAAAAAAATCATAGATGTACAGCGGCAGTTCCGAAAGCTTTTCTTCCAGCAGTTCTCTGTTCACTTAGAATTCCTCCAATATTTTCTGACAGCCCTCCAGAATATCCGCATAGGTTTGGGCAAAATCCCCGGTGTACCAGGGATCGGCCACGTCCCGGTCAAGCAGCGGGCGGATTTTGTCGGGGTTGCGGGGCAGAAGCCGGGCGAGATACCTGGCGTTGCTTTCGTCCATATAATAAATTCGGTCAAAATGCCGGTAGTCTTCCATGGTTACCTGCCGTGCCCGGTGACCGCCGCAGGTCACGCCCCGCTTTTCCAGCTCCCGCCGGGCAGGGGGATAGACGGGATTTCCGATTTCCTCCCGGCTCACCGCGGCGGAGTCAATCTCGAATTCCTCAGACCGCCCCCGCCGTGCCGCCAGGTCCTTCAGAATGTACTCGCCCATAGGGCTTCGGCAGATATTGCCGTGGCATAAAAATAAGATTTTCACCATGCTTTATATCCCTTTATAACCATTTATACATTAAAAAGTTTTAATTTTTTAAACTTTTTTGATTTGTAAATCTCCGCAGATCTCCATAACTGTACCACCGATTGGTGTAGAATTGGTGTAGTACTCAGCCGAGCTTCTGCTCCGGGCTGCCCGGCTGGAACTGAAGGATCTTCTGCATTGCGGACTCCGCGTGGGCGTAGGAGGCGTGAGTGTAGACATTCAGCGTTACCTCAGCATCCGAGTGACCCATCAGGTATTGCAGATCCTTGATGTCCATTCCGGCGTTCGCCATATCGGTGCAGAAGGTATGCCGCAGCACATGAGGCGTGATGGTGGGCAGCGGATCGTTGGGATGGAGCTTGCGGTACTTTTTCATAGCCCACTGCATATGGTGCTCAATGTGCATCGCCACGCAGGGCTTCCCGTTCTTGTCCAGCAGCAGAAACCCGGAGTGCCCATCCACAAGATATTCCACGCTGGGATTCCTTCGATTGGCAAGGATATTCTTCAACGCTGCGTAAACATTGTCCGTCATGGGGATGAAGCGGCAGCCGCTCTCCGTTTTGGTCTTCTCCACATAGAGCGTCCCGTCTGCCTTACGGACAAGCTGATGATCGACCCAGATTTTCCGTTTTTCAAAGTCCAGCTGATCCCTGGTGAGCCCACACAGCTCGCTCACCCGCATGCCGGTTTCCAGCAGGACGGTGAACTCATCGTAGTATCTGGAGAAATGTCTATCCTCTTGAATGAAACCCATGAAGATGTCCTTCTGCTCCTGTGTCAGAGCAATCCGTTTCTTGGAGTCGTTCTTCACAACATCGGACAGCTTGAAATCAAAGGGGTTCCTGCGGAGAATTTCCTCCTCATAGGCCATCTGGAAGGCGGGCTTCACAACGCCTCTAACGCTGGTGATGGTGCTGTAGCCCCTTCCGTCTCTCTGGAGCTTCATAAACCACAGCTTTGCATCCGAGGGTCTGATGTCACGGATACATCTTTGTCCGAAGGCCTCCTTTTTGACGAGGTTCAAAACAAAGCTGTAGCCCACCGTGGTGGCATAGCGGACACCCTGCTTGAGACTGATGTAGCGCTCCAGAAGCTCCACTACGGTGATTCCGCCATCGTGATAGCTTGCACCGTCAATTTCGGTTCGATTGATTTCTTCCTCTTTCTTCCGCAGCCCTTCCAGCGTTGGCGCGTAAACCGTATGCCGTTTGCCGCAGGAGTCGGTATAGCGGTACTGGTAAATCAAATCCTTTCTCTGGCTTTCTCCGGTTTTGAGGATGCGGCCTCTGGTATCTTTCCTTTTCATGGATGTACTCCTTCCTGGTGAAAGGAGCCTCGGTGTGACATGACTATCATATCACACCGAGGCGGTTTTGGCTACGGATGAAATGTACTAAATTGAATAGGAACGCTCAATAAATTGGTCAAAAAGCCGCTTTTTGATTAGCCGCTTGGTGCCGACCCACAGCACAAAATTACAGCCTTCCTCGTTGGTGATTTCCCGCAGCTTCCCAGTACCAATGCCAGAGTACGCCGCGGCCTCCTCCAGTGTCAGGTTGGCCTTCTCCCAGATGGGAACCTCTTTCATAAGAATCCTCCTTGCAACGGCACAGCAACAAAAAACTTGCTGTCAAACAATTTTGATGGTATAGTCAAATAAGCATCAGCCCGCAGTAACCGTTGCGGGGAACGCCGTCTACCCGTTTCTTCTTATTCTCGTAGCCCGGACAGAGGGCCTTAAAACGCATCGAGAACGCCTGTTTGTTCACGATACTCTCATGGCCGATTCCCCGGCAGAAGGCCTGATAACTTTCATACAGCTCGTCTGTCGTGACAAAGCCATCGGCCTTTTCTACACAGTGCGTACTGATAAACTTCTTCAGATCCTCCTCCATGTCAGCGGTCTGCTCGCCAGTCTGGTGCGCCCTTGCGATGTCGAAGACGTCGTCACCGCTGAACACAAATCCCGTGGATAACAGCCGCTTATACGCCTCCAGGGCCTTCCAGAAGATTCCCGGGCGCTCCTGCCTCAGCAGGTTCCGAAGGTTGGGGTTCTGCAGATGATGCGGAACGGGGTGTTCAAAAGGCAGATACAGCACGCGCTTCCAGAATGCCATATCATAGGAGTTGGTGCGAAGCCTGTGGTTCGTACCGAAGATCAGCTTACAGCCAATTCTTGCTGCGTAGGGGGTCTTGTACTTTTCCTCCACCTGCACCAGATCCCGTCCGGTGATCTGCTTGATGATGGACATGGGCTGCTCATGCAGAGCCGCATCCGTGAGGTCCATGGAGATATTGAGCCGCTTATAAACAAGCGTCGACAGAGAGAAGCGATCCCCCAGGCGGAAGATGTCTACGCTCCCGACAGCCTCCGGCATAAAGAACGAAGCTGCCAGATCGCCCCATACACTCTTGCCGGTGTCGCCCAAACCCATAAGGAGAATAAAGCGTTTAGCACGATCGTCAGGGATGATGGCGTAGGCCAGGGCCTCCCAATTCCTCTGAATCAGCACGGGATTCCCGCCTGCTGCATACTCGAAGAAGAAGTCACAGGTAGGGCACGGCTGCTGTCCCATGTAGTTCACATCCATCATCCACGTGAGAAAGTACTGAGGACTGTGCGCATACAGCTTGAAGTCATGGAGGTTCAATACACCATTCTGCAGACAGATCATGTCAGCAGCAAAGTCATCCGCCTTCACTTCGATGAAAGGTTCTGCCATAATTGCTGCCGCCACACTGCGGATCTGCTTGGAACTGCCGTTAATGCTCAGTTCTTCACGTAGCGTGTCGTAGATCAAAGTATGAAATTTATCAGTCGTAAGACGTTCATAGTAACGTCCGTTGAATTGATAGATTTGCTCCCCTTGTCTGCGCAGGGTCACGCGGTTCAGCAGGATCTGCGCCAGTTCCATATCCGAAGGAGCCCCTCGATGGTAACGCACAATGTTCCCCGGGACCACTTGTGGCTGATGGGGAGCTGATTGCCTCAGGGGCACTAGAATGGGTGGAAGCTGCAGTTCGTTCTGCATCTGATATCGTCGCTGCAGATCTATTCTCTTCCCGATGATTTCCCGTTCAGCCTCCGTGTCGAAGGTCATAAGCGGTGCGATCAGACCCGCAGGGCAATTCTCCTGGGCTCTGGCAGCAGCAGCGATCTCCACATCCTCCGCCATCTGAATGATTTTCGCATCCTCGCCGCTGACTCCGATAATCTGGCGTTCATCGTTGTTCAAATTGTTCATAATATGTACCTCCTGATTCATGTTTTCAAATAGGATAGCCATATTAAAGCACAAAGATCTGCGTTCTGCAATTCGCATAATCTACAGTTGTGACATACACATCGCAAGTCGCATAGATAAAAATGTACATATTTAATATATCCGTCAATATATGCTCTTTATATATTGTGCATTTTGAGTGCTTCAAATCTAATTGAACCATATACTATGCGCAATAAAGCGTAGATGATAGTTAATTGTTGAAAATGCCGAATCCCCAAAGTCGCAAAAAGTAAAAAGATAAAAATAAGGAGGGTATTATGCCATTATCCGCTGATAAAAAAGAGAAGGTTCTTTGTAATTTACGACGTAGTCACAATCATACTGATCAAAGAATGATTGAATCAGACAGATCCTTGGAATTCTCTGAACAAGTGCGAAGCGACGTACAAGAGATTGTAAAAAACCAGCAAAATCAAAACGTTGTAAATTGGGGAAAGACCATTTCCCAGTTTCGGACTAAGAAGAGAATTACCTTGTGTGAAGTAGCACACAAATTAGGCGTTTGCCATAAAACCATCCAATTGCAGGAAAGTAAAAATGATCCAATCACGGTAGATCCTTTTTTCCTAGAGGCTTTTTCTCTGGTTTACCACATGTACCCCTATGAGCTATTAAACCTACCGCTAAAACATCCTGTCAATCCGTTTCTCTCTCTGGATGATACGACATCCAAGTACAGTAACGTGATTATCAATACCCTTTGGGATGGGGAGGATCCGAATAAGCTGTCACTTTTGAAGGCAATCACAACAATCGGCAGGCTGACCGTTGAGCGATATGACTATTTCATGTCCTTTCTTTCGGAAACGCGCTCATTCAAGAAGGTACTTAAAATTGATCCTCTGGACTGTAAAGCTGCGGATGACAATTCCTGGAGGGGGCTCTTTAGAACTGTAGTCGGGAAGGTCGATGATCGCAATTCAGATCTCTATCAAACAACATACACATTATGGGAAGCATTTCTGGTAATTGACTGGCTGGAAAGGTATGACTCTGTACGATTAGAGAATCTTGCAAAGCTCTCCCTCTGCGATGAAGACTGCGCAAAAAAACTAGCTTACCTGGTTCTTGAGATTGGTTATCCAAAGGATCCAAGATCCCTTATTAATTACGATGCAGACAGTCATGCACTGAAATTCTCGGATCCGCCAACCAGAAAAAGGACGCGGCCATATGACGCTTGGTAGAAGAATCCGAGAGATAGTGTTCAGCTCTCCGGCAAGAATCCATCGTACAGACGCTTCGTTCCGTGTACTGCGTTCTTCGCGCTAAACTATCTCCTTTTCCCTATATATGGGTATTTAACCCGGAAGAACGGGGAACCGGAACACATTTTTTCCCAGAAAAAATCGGAGGACACCGAAACGTGTCCTCCGATTTGTAATCGTATAGGGCCACGCGTAGCGTGGCACCCTAATGAAATCTTTCAATTATCCAGTACTTCATCCGAGGAGTTTACAAGTGGACTGCAATCGGCAAAAATGAATTCCCGTAGGAACGGAGGGAATTCATCCTCAAAAGTCGGTGAGTCGGCTTCCCACTGAAACGCTCGGCGTCAACGCCAGCGCCTTATGTGCTGTCTTTCTATATCCTTGCAATTCAGGCTGTTTTTTGGTATCCTTAGCAGGAAAACTACACTAAAAACGGAACTGATTGGAGAAATCATGAGTAAGAAGCGGCTGGACATCCCTATGCTGGGTGTCATTTTCTCTCTGGCCTGGCCCACCATGCTGCAGGAGCTGATGCAGACGGCGGTGCAGTACATCGACACCGCCATGGTCGGCTCTCTGGGTACCCAGGCGACAGCAGCGGTGGGGGCTACCGGCACGGTTTCCTGGCTGGTAAACGGCACCGTATCCGCACTGGGCGTGGGCTTTCTGGCCTATATTTCTCAGGCAGTGGGAGCAGGCGAGCCGGAACGGGCCAGACGGGCCGCTGCCCAGTCTGTCCTGATGGCGCTCATCGCCGGTACCGTCCTGACGGTTCTCACCACGATCTTAAGCGGCTCCATCGTCCGGTGGATGCAGGTGGCACCCGCAATCCGGGATGCGGCGGCACAGTATTTCCGCATTCTGTATCTGAGCATGCTGTTTCGCACCATGAACATTCTGTTCAGTATGGTGCTCCGGGCCGTGGGAGACTCCCGAACACCCATGAAGGTGGGATTGCGGGTAAACTTCCTGAACGTCCTGCTGAATACGCTCCTCATCTACCCTGCCGGAACAGTACATCTGATGGGGATTTCCTTTCCCATGTGGGGCGCCGGCTGGGGAATCAACGGCGCGGCTGCCGCCAGCGCCATCGCATACACCTACGGCGGGATCTCCATGGCGGTCAGGCTGTGGCGGCATCCGCTGATCTGCCCCCGGGGGCAGCGGTTTGCGCCGGATCCCCAGGTGCTGAAGCCCTGCCTGAAGGTTGCGGTTCCGAATATGCTCCAGCGCTTCGGTACCTCTCTGGGCTATGTGGCTTTCGCGTCCATGATTAATGCGTTGGGGGATGTATCCGCCGCGGCTCACACCATTGCCAATACGGTGGAATCCCTGTTTTACATCCCCGGCTGGGGAATGCAGACTGCCGCGGCGGCGCTGGCAGGCAACGCCTACGGCGCCCGGGACGATAAAAAGCTGAGAAGCCTTGGCCGCACCTTCCTCCCGCTGGAGGTTGGGCTGATGCTGTTTTCCGGCGGCATGCTCTTCCTGTTTGCGCCCCTTCTGGTAGGGCTGTTTTCCAAAGACCCTCAGGTGACGAAGCTGAGTGTCACGGTATTGCGGATGGTGGCGGTTTCCGAGCCGTTTTATGGGGTGCCCATTGTTCTGGAGGGGCTGATGCAGGGAATCGGAAAAACCACGATTCCGTTTCTGTTCAACATCGCTGGAATGTGGGGCGTCCGAATTCTGGGTACGTTCCTGTGTACCCGCCTGCTGGGAATGGGGCTGGTCAGTGCCTGGGGGTGCATGATCGGTCACAATCTACTGCTGTTCGTTCTCTTCACCGTCTATTACGCCGTGGGTAAGGCTTTGCCCGGGCTGAAAGACGGAAGTCTAACATCTCCGTGATTTATTGCGACATGATATTTTGGGTGCGTCCTTCGGCGCGCCCATTTTTTGTTCAAAACAACCGGTGCATCGTACTTACTTACGAAGCACCGGCTGGGACACAGTAGAAAAGTCGTCTTTGCTGTTCAATGTGTTCTCCAAAAGAACGCTACTTCCTCGGCGGCTTGACATTCTCTGCCGCGTCGATATCCCCGGCGATCGTCCCGTGGGCTTTTTCAAAGGCTTTGATGTCGTCGCGAATCAGGCACAGGATATGGCTGTTGATGGAGCGGCCCTCGTAATCCGCCACATAACCAATCTTTTTGAGCATTGCTTCTTCAATTCGGATGGAAACGCTCTTAACAGCCACAAATATCGCCTCACAATAAAATATGTGTTTATTTTACGGCAATCTTGTGATAGAATACGGAATTAGATATACTGCATATCTATAGTATATTTGCGGAGGGATTACTTTGGCTGAGCAAAACCTGATCAGTGCGTCGCGACAATCTGATTTTTATGATTTCTACACAGATGACTACTGCAACAAGCTGCGCCGGAGGACGTTCTCTAAAGAGTCTCCCGCAAAAGGAGAAGCCCGTCCCAGGAAGCCGCACGGACTGCTCATATGGAGGTTTCTATTTTACCTTCTGCTGATCCCCACAATCATAGCCGTCGGTGCCTCGATCCCCGCATTGCAGCCGATATACCAGCGAGGGGCGGAACTGCTTAGCATCCCATCCTTAGTCAAATATGAGCCCTCTGAGGAAGAAAAGGAAATTAGCGGCTTCCTGGGTAAAAACATTGACACCGTGCAGGACAGACTTCCGCTTCAAGTTAAGTCGGGAGGCAAATATGACTGCAGAATTGTTGACCCGGGGCTGTACGCAAGTTCCTCTGCTCTGTTCCGCTGCCTGTGTGATGATAACGGAAAGATTATCCAAATCTCGCTGTCTCAGTTTGGAACCTCTCCCTATACCATCTACGGGATCGATCAGAAGTCAGATAATGCCGCTGCCAACAGTCTATTGACCCGTCAAGGTTTTCATATGCTGACCGATGGGTATTGGGTAAGTCAGGATTCTACCCGTATTGTGCTTTACGAGGATGGTGACTGGATTCTGCGGTATGCAAACGCTGCTGATGATGACATCCAGCTAAGAGCAATGATCGACCGGGATTTCAAATATATCTACCCGGATTCCGTTGGGGCCTACTATCTGGGGAATGGTCAGGTGCTGGAATACTACCATGATTCTTTTGCGGAGTTCTGCTATCAGTACAGTCAAACTACGCAGTTCAACCGCCAAAGCATGGGAGAAAAAGCCGATGGGCGCTATATCCTCGTTCCCGGAGAAGTCACGGATGTGCTTGAAAATGGGATGGTTAAGGTATTCTGCGCCGACAATGAAGCTACGCAGGCAGCCGGAAAAATCTGGCCCATGCAGGGTATTGCCAATGTCACAATCCGGCCGGAACAGGCCGCTCTGCTCGGTAAACTGAAAAAGGATACCAAGGTGATGCTCTTTGCCCGGCTGATTACCTCCTCGTACGATGGGATTTTGGGAAGCGAATTCTCCATGGAGGACGGAATCATTCTCCAGATCGATGGAGCCGAGCAGGATGTCCCGGTTTTCGCCGATGCCATACCGGGCATCCAGCACTATCATATCGAAAATGGTATCGCTGTTTCAGTTGAATTGGCAACTATTCCTCAAACTGTACCCAGTGAAGAAAACCTTTACATGGAAATAGAACCAATCCAAGCAACAGCAACAGATGAGAAATACCGCAAGAAAGTAATGGATTCTCTGTCTGCCGTACTTAATAACTTTGTACCTTTCTTTTTCTGTGAGCGAAACGAGTTCTGCTATCTCAATCAAGTTGACAGTGCTGGAGAAAACCAGTTTGACTACCCTCTTACACCGAAATCCTATGCTTATGTGGATATGGATAACGGTGACGATGGTGTGGAAGAACTCTTGATTCAAATGGAGAACGACATGAACGGATGGGTTTTGGTTTTATACTTTAACCCAAACCTAGACTATGTACAAGGCTATATTTTCCCTTTCCGTGGTATGAACATGGTCATGATTGATGGAACATTTTACGGTTCCAGCAGTGCGTTTGACACCAACCTGTACAGATTGAAATTCAATGATGACTGGTATGAAGAGGTTCCCGTCTATGACCATTGGACTGAGGAAGTGGCCTATTGGATTGATATTTCTTAAAGAGATTGGAGAATAGAGATGAAGTGTCCATTCTGTGGATCGGAGCATGTTCAATATGTGTTGCACACTACACGAACAAATTTCGGAGGACTGCAGGCCTGCTGCGGTTTTCTGCTTATGGGCCCCTTGGGCCTGCTATGCGGTCTATGTGGGCAATCTGAATCTACCAGTGAATACTGGGTCTGCCACGACTGTGGCAATACCTTCCCCACCTTCATGGGAACCTGGAAGATGCAGCGCGAAAACAACAAGGAACAAAGCCGAAAACAGCAAGAAGCGCTTCGGCAGAAAGAGCGCGATCAATATTACAGCAACAAGGTCTATCTTTCGCCCCTGGCAAATGCAGAGGGCACCTATACGGAGACTCTGAAAGCTTACGAAAAAGCAGTATCTGAACGAGTTTTCTACGAGAAGAAAAGGCGTGATGTACTGATTCGACTGCAAAAGCATCCTGAGAGGAAGGTTCGTCGTGCCGCAAAGAATCAGCAGGGCGGTATGGATGTGTTGCCCTGGTTCCTGTGCCCAATCCTGATCATTGTCGGATTACTGAGGTTTTCGGACTATCTTGATGGCATTCTACTGATTATCCTCGGCATTTTGGGGTTAATTATCACTGTGAAGAAAAATTCCAACAGTGAACGCTTCCTGTGCTATCGGTTTCCTGCATATCAGAGGCTGACCAGAACCATTGACGAACTGACCGCGAAAACCAAGCGAATGGAGTTTACCATCGACAAAATCAAACAGGTGGAGCAGTATGAGAAAAAGCATCCTCACGAAATATCCGCTCCCGAGCCAGCTGTCCCGGAAGGAACAGATCTATCTCAGGATGATGATGCTTGGTTCCGCCAGTGGTTGTCATCAGAGGGCGGATCGGAGTTTTAAGTATAAAGGGTATCAGTTCCCGGTCTGCGCCAGATGCACCGGTGTTCTGATCGGATATCTCCTGTCGGTGCCGATGTATCTACTTTTGGGTGAAAGCGTTCTGCTGTGCATATCCTGCATGGCGATTATGTTCATGGACTGGCTGATTCAGTATCTGAAAATCCGTTCTTCCACAAATATAAGACGGTTGTTTACAGGGATTGCCGGAGGATATGGCTTGATGACGATTCAGATTATGATTCTGGTGCAGCTATGTCGCTTCGTAGCACAATTTCTGTAAAATGGTAAGACCGGGGCAGATGTTCCTGCCCCGGTCACTATTATTTGCTCAGATTTGCGTTGTCCAGAATGTATTTTTTGATGGATTCTTTGGGAATCCGCCACACGCGGCCGTTTCGGTACCCTTTCAGCTTCCCGCTGCTTAGCAATTCGTATAGCGCGTTATACCCGATTCTGAGGGCTTCCGCCGCCTCTTCTGCTGTGAGAATATCAGGATATTCCTCAAACACTTACTCAACCTCCGGTTCTGCCATGTAATGCTTACAGTTGGGACAGCATGCGGGATCCACCCGACAGTTTTCACATAAGCAAACAGGGGGTTTCGGAAGCGATTTCCGCCGCTGGGGCTGGCTTTTCCGGTTATACAAATCCAGCTTTTCAATCATCTGATAGATTGCCGGCTCCGAGCGCTGGAGTTCCAAGGCAATCGCTGTAATCCCCTCACCTTCCATAAACTTCTGAACCAATTTCTGCTTTTCTTCATCCGTCCAGTAATCGCCCTCGCGATCTAAGCGGACAGTTCTGCGGCGCATGTTGATTACGCCCTCTGTTTCAATGTAGGAATTCATTATGGTATACCTCCAGTTATTTATTTTGGTTTACCATTATGTTCCTTTATGTGTAGTGAATTACATAGAAAAATACCGAAAAATGGAGGAAATATAGCCATTTTATCTCTATGAGAACCGCATGAGCATTCCCAGCTCGTGATCCCGTCTGTTATGCCACATCTTTGTACCGCATATAGATATACTGATATATTTCCTGACGATAAGCGGAAACGCTCAGTTCATCATAGCTCTCAGGAAGCTCTGCCCACAGGGTGTCACGAATCAGATTATCAATAATCGCTTTGGTCTCCGTCTTATCTGTCCAGTGATCCAATTCAGAAATCTTTGCTTTCACTTTTGCCAGCAGATCCACCGCCACCTTCTTGATCATTTCGATTTCTTTCTTGTTCAGATCCTCCTTAAACAGCAGATCAAATACAGAAAGCTCCTCGTCACTGGAAAAACCTTCGCGGACATATCGCTTTTCTTCCTGAGAAAGATCCTGGGCAAGCTTTGTCAGCTCATCAAAAATGCGTTCAATCTCCGAGCGGTCTTTCTCAGCATTGTACTGCTCAATAATGCTCTGATAACGTTCATAATAATCAATGCGGGCAGGGTTGCTTCGGAGCATCTGTTTGAGCCGTTCCTCCACAAGCTCTGACAGGTCTTTGATAATCAGTCCCTTATTCGAGGCTTTCGCAAATTCCCGATGCAGCAAATCAAAGTCAATCTTGGAAATGTCAAAACGCTTCGATTCCATCAGCCCTTCCGATGTTGGCTCCAGGGCAAGGCTTTCACTGACAATCCTGTTAATCTCAACCATCAGATCCGTGTTGTCCGCATGCTTCCGCTTTGCCTGCAGTTCCTTGTAAATTGCCACAATGGCGTCCCTGTAGGAAAGCTGCTGCTCTGTCAAATCATCACGCTGTAAATATTTCATGACCCGGACAAGCTCAGAGGCGTAGGTTTGAAATTCCTTTTTCTCCTCCATGGAGCCGCAGACGGCATCCGCGCCTGCTCGGATGAGCGCCTGTTTCGCGAAGTCTTTCGCCTCGACCAGGGCGGCCAGGGAGAATCCTTTTTCCCGCAGAAAAGCATCTGTCTGTCCGATCAGTTCCACGACTCTGGCTACCAGCACCGCTTTGTCAATGGTCGGATCTGCGCCGCCCTGCCCGGAAGAATTGGCCGTGTAGTCGGCAAGGGCCTTCCGCAGCGCCTTAACGATACCGATGTAATCGACGATCAGGCCGTTGCTCTTGCCTTCGGAAACGCGGTTGGCCCGGGCAATGGTCTGCATCAGCGTGTGGGCTTTCAGGGGCTTGTCCAAATACAGGCAGGACAGGCTTTTCACATCGAAACCGGTGAGCCACATGGCGCACACGAACACGACCCGGAAGGGGTTCTCCGCGTCTTTGAACTCCTTGTCCAGTTCCCGCTTCTCCATCTTCGCCCGGTGGGTCAGAATGTCCAGGCCCCACTTTTTGAACGTCTGAATCTCGTTCTGCTCCTGGCTGATGACCACGGCCATTTCCGTTTCTTTCAACCAATGCAGCTTCCGTTCCAGCTCCTGAAAGGACTGTTGGGACGTTGTCTTTTTCAGAGCCGCTTCCGTTTCCACGATTTTTTCCGCCCAGTATTTCTGTGCCAGATTGTACATCCGTACACAGGTCACCTTGTTCAGGCAGACAAACATGGCTTTTCCGGAAGTCCACACGTTGGTGTAGTGCTCCACGAAATCTCTGGCAATCGCGTCCAGTCGGGGCGCGGCTGTCAGAATATGGATTTCCTTTGCAAATTCCCGTTCCAGCTTTTCCTGTTGGCTGACATCCAGATCCGCCGCTTCGATGGCATCCATGATCTCCTGCGTGATTTCCGGATTCTTGATGGTGCCAAGCTTTTCACCGCGGTTTTCATAGTACAGCGGAACCGTGGCGCCGTCCTCTACGGCGCGCTTAAAGTCATAGATGGAGATATAGCCGCCGAAAGTGCGTTCCGTGATGGAATCATTGGAGAACAGGGGCGTGCCGGTGAAACCAATTCTGGAAGCGGTAGGCAGCAAGGCCATCATATTTTCCGCGAAAATACCATTCTGGCTGCGGTGGGCTTCGTCGGACATGATGATAATGTCATAGTTCGGCGTAATCGGCGGCAAGCCCTTCTGATTGAATTTCTGAATCAGCGTGAAGATGAAGCTGGGATTGCTTTTCAGCTTATGGATGAGATCCTCACCGCTCTGGGCTATGTACTTGGATGCTTTCACGTTGCCCAGCATTCCGCAGTTTTCAAAGGTATCGCTGATCTGTGTATTCAGTTCCTCCCGGTCGGTGAGCACCACAAAAGTGGGAGAGCCGTCAAATTTCCGCCGAATCTTCTGAGCCAGGAACAGCATGGAATAGCTCTTGCCGCTTCCCTGGGTGTGCCAGAACACGCCCAGCTTGCCGTCTCTGAGCTTGCGCTGCTTGTAGACCTCCACCGCCTCATTGACGCCGAGATACTGGTGGTTCCGGGCCAGAATTTTGGCAGTGTGCCCGCCGGAGTGGTCAAACAGAATGAAATTCTCAAACAAATCCATGAGATTGCGCTTGTTGCAGATGCCCCGCAGCATGGTTTCCAGGGCAACAGAACCTTCTTCGTCCTCTTTCAGGCGCTTCCACTCATGGAAAAAGGCGTACTTGCTGCCCAGAGTACCGACCTTGGCTTCCTCCCCGTTGGACAGGATCAGGAAAGCGTTGTAATAAAACAGGTGGGGGATGGTGTCCAGATAGTCGGTGTAATTGCAGATGTAGGCATCCTGCACATCCACATTGAAATTCTTCAGCTCCACGAACAGCAGGGGGATGCCATTGACAAAGCCCACGATATCCGTCCGGCGGCGGTACAGTTCGCCGTGGATTTTCAGTTCCTTGATGGCCAGAAAGTGGTTGTTCAGCGGGTCATCAAAGTCAAATACCCGAACACGCCGGATTTCCGGCTTTCCGTCCAGCTTCTTGACCGAAATCGGGATGCCGTCCCGAAGATAGCCGTACTTCTCCTCATTGATCTGCATCAGGGAGGACGAGGTCAGGTGATACTCCAGCTTCTTCGCCGCGTCCTGATAGAGTGCTTCCGTCAGCCAGGGATTCAGCTTCATCACAGCCTGCCGGAAGTAACGCCAGAGCACGATTTCCCGATAGTTTTTCCGTCCAAAGGTGCCGTTTTCGCCCAGCTTCTCCGTATTGTAAGCGTAGGCAACCTCCCAGCCCAGCTCGTCACGGAGCAGATTTCCTGCACTGTCCTGGACTAATACATTTTCGGAATAGTCGTAGCTCATAAAATCACCATTTCTTATTTCCTGATAACTTCATTAACTCTTCGTATGATTGTTGATTCATCCAAAACGGATATTGTCCACTTAGTATGTCGGCTTCTGACAGTCGGATGTTTGCTTTATGGCCTGTCAGCACATCCCAAATCCACCATGTTGCAAACATATCAGGAAAAATCACAAAAACATTGCTAAATTTCTTACTATCTATGCACTGCGATTTAATCCACTCAAAAAAGTCCTGTCGGTCACCATCTAATAGGCAATGCGTTACAGATCCATATTCATCCAGAACCCAATCAGTCAGATCGATCAAACAGAGAATGCAAAGGTGTACGTTGCGTACGGAATATGTTTTCTTCAGTTTCTGCTGTATGGATTCTTGAATGTACTGAAAGGCATCTTGCGCTACATCGTCCGTTGTATATTGTCCGCTATAGAATTTTTGAATATAGTTTCCTTTGTTCTTTCGATCCGAAGCCATTGTAAACTCAAAGGGGATACCATCGCAGAAATAATCTGGCTGAAACTTATTTGCGTTACCTGGAATCCAATTTCTGTGCCCCAGTGCCAATTCCATCATTTTTTGAATAAACGGCTCATTTACAGATTTATGCTTAAAATCTGGGGGCAAATAAACGTTTACGATTTGGCTTGGCGGTTCCAACATATCCATAATCTATGCCTCGATTTCTCCACTCATCAGCTTGGGGAGCAGACGGTCGCGGGCTTCTGTCAGCAACGCGAACTGGCCTTGGATAATACTAATTTTTGCCATTATTGCTTCGATAGGTTTCAACATGCATGCGTTATCCGGAATTAACAACTCATGGTTAAGAAAGCCATCAAAATCAAAATTGTTGATTCCATTAGCCCCGTGTTTTTTTAGCGGGAGCATTCTTCCGCTTGTTTGCATATCTTGAATTTCCCAATACAGTATCAAGGAATGCAGCCTGTTAACCGGGCGGAGCAACTTACAGAAGCTGGCGCAGATTGTATTCTCGCCACAGTTTTTCAAAACCAAATCATCAATGAGCAAGCAACGACCGATGTTGTTAATGTTGCCATTTGACAGCTCAAAAACAAGATCATGGATTTTTAGCGTTCTCTTTTTGATATCGTTATCTGTGTGGTATCGCAGAGGGATATCATTAAATCGACCTGCTTTTACATCTTCGATATCTGTTCCTCGTATTACTTTTCCGGGATGCTCATTTTTGCCCATCGATGTTTCTTTGCCCCAGCCACCATTTCCGTGGAAAGAAAGGCATTCTTCTACTGTTTTGCGACTCCACCCCTCCGGGATACCATTCACGATAGGGGTGGTTTCGTGACCGGGGAAGCGCAGGTCTACGAACCATTCCTTATACAGTCGCTGCGCCGCTTCTTCCAGCAGTTTGATTTGTTTCTGGTTGTTTTCAATCAAGGTATCATAGGCAGAAAGAATGTTAGCAATTTGATATTGTCTTTCAAGTGCAGGGATATCTAATTCTATTTTGCTTAGATTTTTTATGGGTAGTTGGGGTTGAGCACTGCCCGTACAGTATTGCTGGAAATATGGCCTATAGTAACTGCTTTTGAGAATCTGATAAAGGAATTCGGTACACACAACGCTTTCGTTTGGACGAATAATGACCATACCAGAGTTGATTCGTATATGCTCATAAGGGACACTTTCGCTAAAGAATCCAGCATTTCCAACCGTTCCCCGTGTGGTGTACACAATATCTCTTCTACGGAGTTTTCCTTTTCTCAGCAAATCACTCTTTTCCTTTGTTATGAATTGATTGCTTTCAAAAGAAAAGCCTGATGTTGTCACGTTTCCAGTATTTAAAAACAGGCAATATCCCTCCGCCATAAACTCAGACTGCTGTGGATAGTTTTTCCCTCTATCACCATCTATAATTTCTGCCAGTTCTCCTATGGTATATCTCATAGCCCCATCTCCTTCAAATTTTTGGAAATGGTCTGCATCAATTCATTGGATTCTGCCTGCAACGTCAGCAGCTCCCGATGAATTTCCGCCATGCGCTGGGCAAAGTCCACGCCGTCATCTTCCACAGCGGCCACACCTACATAGGCTCCCGGTGTCAGAGAATAATTCCTCTCCTTGATCTCCTCACGGGTTGCCACCTTGCACAGGCCGGGGATGTCCCGATACTCGCCCTCGCCGAACTTCTCATAGAGCCAGCAAGCCTCTTTTAAAATGACAATCATCGCTTCTGCTGCGGCGATTCGCTCATTCCATTCAGCGTCAACTGTCTTCTTTTCTCGCTTCGCTGCCGTATCAACTGCCTGCTTTGCTTTCTTGCGAATCAGCTCCAATTTTGCTTGCAGCAGATCCAGATTCTCAGAAAAACTGCGCTGGATTCCGTAACCGTCCGGAACATCCTCGATATGCTTAGAGGTGTTAACAAACTCCGCAACTTGATCTATATACTCATTGATCAGGTCAGCATACTTTTCTCTTTCGCCCCGGTAGAGCCAGACAATGGCGTTCAAATTCTTGAGCTGCCACTCGCTCCACTCGTTGAGGGTACGGTCAACCACGGTATAGTAATTCCGGGCATCGATGAACAGCACCTTGTCCAGCAATTCCTCCCCCTTGCCTTTGTCGAAGAACCACAGGGAGCAGGGCAGGCTCTTGGTATAGAAAAAGTTGTTGCCAACGCTCATCATCACATCCACATGGCCGGTCTGCACCAGCTTCTCCCGGATGTCCCGGTCTTTGCCGGAGCTGTCTGTAGCAGAGGACGCCATAACGAAACCCGCCCGGCCTTTCTCGTTCAGGTAGGCGTAGAAATAGGAGATCCAAAGATAGTTGGCATTGCCGAACTCCTTGGCAGAATTAATGGAAGGTGTGCCGAAGGGCAGTCTGCCGGCACTCATGGCGGCCTCGGATTTGACCTTGTCCACGTTAAACGGCGGATTTGCTGATGTTAAGCAAAGACTAAAAAAATATGGGCTGTTCAAGCCCACATGCGAAGGAGCGGTACCCGGCAATCCAGGGCCCGCTCCTTCTGTTATTCTGCTGTATTCTCCTGCCCAATCAACCGGGCAATCTCATCAGAGAATCGATAGATGATCTCCACCCTCATGCCGCTGTACACATTCACACGGTCGATAAAGAACAGGAGCATTTCATTGGTCAGCTCGTCCGCAGTCAGCGTCCGGCGGGCCATATCGCAGGTCTCCGTTAATTCGTGGTTTCTGCTCTGAGAAAGGGCTAAAAGCTCCTTTTCCAGCCGCTCTTTCTCGGAGCTGAGGCTGTCGTTCTCCGCGTTCAGTTTATCGCGTTCCATGAGGTATATATCCCTCTGAAGTCGTCCTTCGGCATACCGCTCGTAAGCACTGACCCGGCTGACGGAAATCTGCTTCATGCGTTTCTCAATCTGTTCCAGCCGAAATCTGAGGTTTTCCTCTGTGCCTTCGCTGGCCGCTGCCGCCGCATACAGGCGATCATCTGCATCCACCAGCAGACGGAGCTTCTCAATCAGGTCGTTCTTCACGATGCGCTCCAGGTCGGCCTCAATGAACCGTTCGCCCACCGGGCAGGCGGTTTCTCTGTTGGATACAGACTTGAGGCAGGTGTAGTAAATCACCGGGGAGTGTTTCTGCCGCTGCATGGTGCGTCCGCAGGCCCCGCAGTGAACCAGACTGCGCAGCAGATACTGATCAGGACTCCGCTCATACCCCTTGCGGATTTTACGGAACACTTTCTGTGCTTCTTCATACTCGCTTTCGCTGACAATGGCTTCATGGCAGTCCGGGATGATCTGCCACTCGGATTCATCCGTCCATACCGTCCGAGGATTGTCCAGCCCCTTCCAGCGGCGCTGATTCATGACCATCACGCCGGTATACTCCCGGCGCTTCAGAATCTCCCGCACATTGCTGACCGTCCAGCAGGCTTCCTTAGAAGCAGTGCGGAACTTTTTGCTGTCGGGATTCATCCGCATATAATAGGCCGATGGCGTTTCCAGCTTATAATCGTTCAGGACAACGGCAATCTCTGCCGCCGTTTTTCCTTCCAGCGCAAGGTCAAAGATTTTCCGCACCACAGGCGCGGTATCCGGATTGGGAATGATCTTCCGTTTCACATCCGGGTCTTTCATGTATCCGTATGGAGCCTGCGAAGCTACGAACTCGCCCTTGCTCTTTCTGGTACTCATGACGGTTTTGATCTTCTGGGACAGGTCGCGGCTGTAATAGGAGTAGACGATGTACTTCATGACCACTTCCATGCCGGCCGTGGAGCCCTTGTAATCATCGCTGTCATACCCGTCGTTGACGGCAATGAAGCGAACGCCCAGGAACGGAAAAATACGCTCCAGATAGTCGCCGATCTCCACATAGTCGCGGAAAAAGCGGCTGAAATCCTTACAGATGACCACGTTTGCCTCGCCGTTTTTCAGGCTTTCAATCATCCGCTCAAAGGACGGACGGTTGCCGTTGGTGCCGGAGTAGCCGTCATCGATGAACTCGACCACTTCATAGCCGTCAAACTCCCGGCGGGCGCGGATGAACCGATACAGCAGCGTGCGCTGATTGGCGATGCTCTCGCTCTCGGTCTTGAATTTCAGGTCATCGTCGGCATCCGACAGGCGGATGTACAGGTACAGTTTCTTCACCGGGCTTCACCTCCTTCCAATTCGTGATAAGCCGCTTCCAGTGCGTCCCGTTCCTCCTGAAAGCAGAATATGATCTCCAGCCTGTGCTGGGCATAACCTGTTTTATATACGTTGATGTGGTCAATCATCGCCTGGGCGATTTCCGGCGTCAGCTTCCGCGCCTTGCGGATATTCCGGATGTTCACAAGCCACTTGTTCTCATCGGAAAGCATCCGGTTCAGCCTGGCCAGTTCTACCGACAGCTGATTGAGGCGGGAACTCTGCTCCTGATATGCGGTGTCAAAACGGGTTTTCAGCTCCATATAGTCCCCGGCAGAGAGAATGCCGTCCACATAGTCATTGTAGAGCTGCTCCCGTTTGTTCTGATAACCGGACAGCTGATTACCGACTTCCAGCATTTCCTGCTGAAGTTCGGTCTGCCGTTTCGTCTGAATACCGCTGTCCTTCAGCCGCCCGGCTACTTCCTCAAAATCCGCGAACAGGGCAAACTGTGTCTGGATTGCGTTCCAGACAATCGGCGCGAGCTTTTTCTCCGAGATGCCGACGGCAACATCGCAGCGGCCATACTGCTTGTTCCGGCAGTTGTACCGGCCTTCTTTTTTCTCGCCGTGGCGGCTGTAACCGAGGTTGGAGCCGCAGTGCCCGCACCGGACGATTCCGGTTCTGAAGATCTGCGGATGCTTTTCGCGGTAATTCCGGCTGGCTTCCAATTTGGCCTCATTCTCACGGCGGCCTGCCTCCAGAATTTCTCTGACCTGATAGAAGTCGCCCCGGCTGACCAGTGCCTCATGCATATCCGGCAGGATACGCCACTTGCTCTCATCCGGCTCATAGTGATAATCCGGCTGTCCCAGATACAGCGCCGTCGGCATCCGTCCAAAGACAAGGTCGCCCATATAGGTCGGATTCATCAATATCTGTTTGATGACCTGCTGTGTCCAGAGGCAGTCGGAATAACATGCCCGCCTGGTCTGTCCGCGCAGATAGCGGAGCTTTCCTGGCGAGGGAATACCTTCTTCATTCAGCTGACGCATGATGGGGCGCGCTCCGGTGCCGCTGAGAAACTGTGCGTAGATTCTCTTGACAATCGGTGCGGTCTCCGGATCGGGTTCAAACCGGTACTCCTGTGTGGTCGATTTCCGGTATCCGTAGGGGATCATGCTGGGAATGTGTTCGCCGGCCAGCTGTTTGGCATGAACCGCCAGCGACACCTTCTTGGACTGGTCTCTGGAATAGAAGCTGTTAATCAGGTTCTTCAGTGGAATCAGCAGGCTGCTGGCTGAGCCGTCCGTTTCAAAGCTGTCATAGCGGTCAACCACCGAAATGAACCGCACACCCATGGCCGGGAAGATGTTCTCCAGCAGGTTGCCTGCCTCAATATAATCACGGGAGAAGCGGCTGAAATCCTTGATGACCAGCGCCTTGATTTTTCCCTCCCGAATATCGGAAAGCAGTCTCTGAAACTCCGGGCGGTCCGTGTTGGTTCCGGTCCAGCCGTTATCCACATAGGTATCCGCCAGATGAAGATACGGGTGCTCCGCTACATAGTCCCGGCAGATCTCAATCTGACCTTCGATGGAATCGCCATCATCATTCTTTTTGCTGTTTTCAACCGAGAGTCGGGCGTAGATGGCCGTCTCCCAGACGGACGGCAGCATGGCGCTGACCGGTTCCTGCGTCTGCTCCTGCTGTAAATACTGCCTTTTCTTTCTTGCCATTATGCGTTCCTCCTCTCCGGCATTGTTACGCCTTCCTCAGCTGGAAGGACATCCTCAAACCGTTCTATATACTGCAGTGCGTTTTCCAGTTCATCTTTGTAGCGGAAGCACACTTCGATGCGCTTGCCGTCATAGATCAGGATTTTCTCAATCAGGTGAACGATGCACTCCCTGTCCAGCTCCGTCAGGTGCCGGTACTTCTTGAACTGTTCAATCCACTCGATGTTCCCGGAGCTGATCTCCATGGCCTGACTGCGTTCATCCTTCAGCTTTCCCAGCTGCCGCTGCCTGTCCGCAATCCTGCGGTCATAGCCCGCATGGAATTCTCTGTACTCCTCACGGCTGATTACACCATCCGCCATATCCGAATACAGGTTGATTTTCAAATCCTGATACCGCTTGATTTCATTTTCCAGCGCCGTCATCTGGGCGTCATAATTGATGATTCGCCGCTCCTGTTCCGGCAGCGATGCAATGTAATCCAGCACCTGTTCCACCTGGGCGATCAGCTCAATATGGTCATTTACCACCCGGAGCACAATTGCTTTCAGCTTGTCCTCGCTGAATGTATGCGGAGAACAGCCCTTGCCCGCTTTGTTGGTGGAACAGACCAGGTAATGATACTTTTTCCCGCCGCTGGGGACGGTCTTCCGCACCATGGTATGTTTGCAGTCGCCGCAGAACACGAAGCCGGAAAACAGATGAACTTTTTCCTGCTTCGGCGCTGTGCGGACGTCCCGCAGCATCAGATTCTGAACGGTATCAAAATCCGAGCGGCAGATAATGGGCTCATGGTTGTTCTCGATGACAATCCACTCATCCCGGTCATACTCCACACGCTTTTTGATTTTGTGGTTCGGAGTGCCGGATTTATGCTGAATCAGCGTTCCGATATAGATTTCATTGGACAGGATTCGCTTCACCAGCATGGGGCTCCACTCTGCCTGTTCGTTGCTGCGGAATCCGCAGGAGTAATTGAAGCCCTGCGCCTGCTTGTATTCCATGGGGCTCAGGACGCCCATTCTGTTGAGCCGGTCGGCAATGGCGGAATTGCACAGTCCCTGTATGCGGAGCCGGAAGATCAGCTCCACCGTGCGGGCGGCCTCCTCATCCACCACCAGCCTGTTTCTGTTTGCCTCGTCCTTCCGGTAGCCATAGGGTGCAAAGGCTCCGATGAAGTCGCCCATCTTGCGCTTGATGTCCAGCTGAGAGCGAATCTTAACGGATATGTCGCGGCAATAGGCGTCGTTGATCAGATTCTTGAACGGCACGATCAGCGCATCGGACTGCGCCTTTTCGCCGCAGGAATCATAGTTGTCATTGATGGCAATGAACCGCACGCCCATGAACGGAAAAATCTTTTCCAGATACCGTCCTGCATCGATGTAATTTCTGGCAAACCGGCTGAGGTCTTTGCAGATCACACAGTCGATTTTCTTGGCCTTGATATCCTCCATCATCTGCCTGAAGCCCGGACGTTCAAAGTTGACGCCGGAATAGCCGTCATCCGCATACTCCTTAACGATCACAAATTCCGGATGCCTGCGCACATAGTCCCGGATGATCTCCTTCTGACTCGTTATGGAATTGCTCTCCGCCTTGTCGCCGTCATCGCGGGAAAGACGGGTATATTCTGCTGCGTTCCAGATTCTGTCTGGCATTTTAATCACCTC
>CAMGCA010000002.1 GCA_946011705.1 uncultured Clostridia bacterium
CCTCCGCACATAGTCCTCCGCAATGAGGAAAGCGGCGTCAGACTCTGTTTTCTCAAACTAAGCTATCAGCGCCGGATGGGGGTGCTGTCCCCGCAGGGACACCACCCGGTTGATCTCCCGGTTCATGGCCCGGCGGTTTTCCATGGTGGGTTCCGCAAGGCACTGAATCAAAATATCCGGCCGGAAGGAAATGAAGCTCACCGTGACCCCGGGGGTGTCTCCATCGCCGATACGGCCCTCCTCCCGGTCGTGCTCCTGCTCCCGCAGCTTCACCAGACTGTAGACCCAGCCGCCATCCTCAATGGCATAGAGGTGCCAGTCGTCAAAAAACAGGCCGCATTCCCGGGTTTCTCCCCGGTCGTTGGGAAAGGTTCGGATGTCCCTTTCCAGCAGAATGTCCGCGATGGATTTGCGGGACATCCAAAAGCCGTCGCCGGTATGGACAGAGGGTAGGTCCAGCTCCCGGAACTTGGGCGGTATCTGTTCATTCGTCATAGCACTTCTCCCTGATATATGTCTGTCTGGCTGGGTATGACCCCCGCCAAAGGCTTCCCCTCTGGGGAAGCTGGCAAAAATCTTTGATTTTTGACTGAAGAGGACTGCCGTCATCGACTACTTGCACCGAAATGTACCGCAGCCTCTTCCGACCTCGCTGACGCTCGGCCACCTTCCCCAGAGGGGAAGGCTTTTGTCTTACGATATCCCTTTTCCATCCAAATGTCAACAACAGAAAAGCGGCCCCGCGAAAAACGCGAGGCCGCAAAGTGCATGGGGTTATTCGTGATGGCTGGTGTGCAGCAGCTCGTGGGTCTTGTCCTTGAAGGGGCCGTTGTAGAACACGTCCATCAGAGGATTCTCGTGGGGGCGCTTGAATACCAGCTCGCGGTCGGCATTGTACAAGCCCTGCCGTCGGGTCTCTCTGCGCACCTGCT
The DNA here is from genome assembly GCA_946011705.1 of uncultured Clostridia bacterium. Classification (GTDB taxonomy): domain Bacteria; phylum Bacillota; class Clostridia; order Oscillospirales; family Oscillospiraceae; genus Faecousia. The sequence goes on from CAMGCA010000002.1 coordinate 933, forward strand.
TGGTGCCGTTGATGGGCTGACCGCCGCCCATGACGCAGCCGCCGGGACAGGCCATGACTTCGATAAAGTGGTAGCTCTTCTCGCCAGACTTGATGGACTCCAGCACCTCCCGGGCATTGGCAAGACCGGAGGCAACACAGATCTTGACATCGATGCCGTTGTAGGGAACGGTGAACTCCCGGATGCCTTCCCTGCCGCGGACGCCGCACTCGGCGATGGTGGCCAGCTCGTTGGGATCCTTGCCCTCGGTGAGCCGGCGCAGAACCGCCTCGGTAACGCCGCCGGTGGTACCGAAAATCACGCCGCCGCCGGAGCCAAGGCCGAAGGGCATATCACAGGTCTCGCTGGGCAGATCCTCGAAGTTGATGCCGTGAGCGTCGATCATACGGATCAGCTCCTTGGTGGTCAGCACGATATCGGTGTCCTGCTCGCCGAAGGTGTGGTAATCAGGCCGTTTGGCTTCCATCTTCTTGGCGGTACAGGGCATGATGGAGACCACCACGGTCTTCTTGCCCTGGGCGTTGGCTTCATCCCGGTAGTACTCCTTCAAAACGGCGGAGAACATACCCTGAGGAGACCGGCAGGTGGAGATATTGGGTTTGAACTCGGGATACTCGTTCTCGACAAACTTGACCCAGGCGGGACAGCAGGAGGTCATCAGCGGCAGGGTACCGCCGTTTGCAACCCGATCCAGGAACTCGGCAGCCTCCTCCATAATGGTCAGGTCGGCGGAGTAGATGGTGTCATAGACCTGATCGAAGCCCATGCGGTGCAGCGCGGCCACGATTTTGCCGATGGAGTTCTCGCCCTTGGGCAGGCCGAAGGCCTCGCTGACCGCCACGCGGACGGCGGGGGCGATCTGAGCGACAACACGGGTGTTCTTGTCGCCCAGAGCCTGCCAGACTTCGGTCATGTTGTGATGGATGGTCAGAGCGCCGGTGGGGCAGACCACACGACACTGGCCGCAGGCCACACAGTTGGTATCGGCCATATTTCGGTTGAAGGCGGGAGTTACAATGGCATCGGTGCCCCGGTGGGCAAAGCCCAGCACGCCGATGCCCTGCAGCTCGGAGCAGGCCCGGACGCAGTTGCCGCACAGAACGCACTTGTTGGGGTCGCGGACGATGGAGGGGGAGGAGAAGTCCACGGGCATCTCTTCCCGGTGGTTCTGGAAGCGAACCTGATTGACGCCCAATTGGTAGGCCAGATGCTGGAGTTTGCACTTGCCGTGCTTGTCGCAGGTGGTGCAGTCCCGGCAGTGAGCCGCCAGCAGCAGCTCCACGATCAGCTTGCGGTGCTTGCGCAGCCGCTCAGTGTGGGTATAGATCACCATGCCGTCCCGAGGCTCCTCGGAGCAGGAAGCGAAGCACCGGCCCCGGTCATCCTCCACCGTACACAGACGGCAAGCGCCGAACACAGAAAGCTCGGGCTGATAGCACAGGGTGGGGACCTCGATACCCGCGTTGCGGATGATGGTCAGGATATTTTTTTCATTGGTAAATTCGTATTTTTTACCGTTAATCGTAATAGTTCCCATGGTTTCCCCTCCTTATGCTTCCACATAGATGGCATCGAAGGCGCAGTTCTCCTTGCAGGCGCCGCACTTGATGCACTTGTTGGAATCGATGGTGTAGGGCTTCTTGACCACGCCGGAGATGGCGTTGACAGGGCAGTTCCGGGCGCACTTGGAGCAGCCCTTACAGAACTCGGGGTTGATGACATAGCGGCGCAGAGCGGTGCACTGCTTGGCCCGGCACTTCTTGTCCACGATGTGCTCGATGTACTCATCCCGGAAGGTAGCCAGGGTGGACAGAACGGGCAGCGGGGCGGACTTGCCCAAACCGCAAAGCGCCATGGTCTGGATCATCTTTGCCAGCTCTTCCAGGGTGTCCAGATCTTCCAGCTTGCCCTGACCGTTGACGATGCGCTCCAGAATCTCCAGCATCCGCTTGGTGCCCTCCCGGCAGGGGGTGCACTTGCCGCAGGATTCCCGCTGGGTGAAGCTCATGAAGAACCGGGCCACCTCCACCATACAGGTGTCCTGACCCATAACCACCATGCCGCCGGAGCCGATGATGGCGTTGTACTTCTTCACAGAGTCAAAGTCCAGAGGAACGTCCAGATGGGCCTCCGTCAGACAGCCGCCGGAGGGGCCGCCGATCTGAACGGCCTTGAAATCCGCGCCATTCTTCAGACCGCCGCCGATGTCGAAGATGATCTGCCGCAGGGTGGAGCCCATGGGCACTTCGATGAGGCCGGTATTTTCAATGGCACCGGTAAGGGAGAAGGTCTTGCAGCCGGGGCTGCCGGGGGTGCCGATGGACTTGAACCAGTCCGCGCCCTGCAGGATGATCTTGGGCACGTTGGCGTAGGTCTCCACGTTGTTCAGAACCGTGGGCTTTTCCCACAGACCCTTTTCAACGGTTCTGGGGGGTTTGGTTCTGGGCATACCACGGTTGCCCTCGATGGAGGCGGTCAGGGCGGAGCCTTCGCCGCAGACGAACGCGCCGGCGCCCTTGTTGATGTGCATATGGAAGTTAAAGTCGCTGCCCAGGATGTTGTCGCCCAGCAGGCCCCGCTCCTCCAGAAGCTTGATGGCGTTGCGCAGACGGGCAACGGACATGGGATACTCGGCACGGACGTAGATATAGCCATTTTCCGCGCGGACAGCGTAGCCCGCGATCATCATGCCTTCGATCAGCTTGAAGGGGTCGCCTTCCATAACGGAGCCGTCCATGAACGCGCCGGGGTCGCCCTCGTCGCCGTTGCAGACCACATACCGCACGGTGTCCTTCTGACGGGCAACCTGCTTCCACTTCTTGCCGGTGGGGAAGCCGCCGCCGCCACGGCCCCGGAGACCGGAGGCGTCCACTTCGTTGATTACATCGTCCCGGGTCATTTCGAACATGGCCTTCTTCAGAGCGGCAAAGCCGCCGGCAGCCAGGTATTCGTCCAGCGACTCGGCGTCAAACTTGCCGCAGTTCTCCAGAACGATCCGGGTCTGCTTGGCGATGAAGGGGATTTCGTCGGGCTGAACATAAGCTTTGTCGCCCTTCTTGTAGAGCAACCGCTCGATGATCTCGTCGCCAATAACGCTCTTTTCCAGAATTTCCTTGCAGTCGTCGGGCTGAACCTTGACGTACTGGATGACCTTGCCGCCCTTCTGGATGCGGACCAGGGGGCCCAGCTCACAGAAGCCCTGGCAGCCGGTCTTCTTGACGCCTACAGCCTTGTCGTCGTGGTGGCCGCCGCAGGGGGAGAACACCAGCTCCACACCGGGAGTCTGCTTAACCAGTTCAGAGAAAATTTCGTGAATCTTATTGGAGCCGGTGGCGATACAGCCGGTGCCGGAGCAGACAAGGATCCGGCAATCATATTGCTTGATCTCCTCGCAGGCAATTTTCTGGGCCTGGGCCAGTTCTTCAGCCGTCTTAATCATTAGCCTTTCCCCCTCAATTCCTCGATGAGCGCCAATGCCTTCTCCGGGGTCATGGACGGATGAACCTGGTCGTTGACCATCATGGTCGGTGCCAAACCGCAGGCGCCGAGACACGATACCGTTTCAACCGTGAAGAGCATATCGTCGGTGGTGTGCTTTTTCTTGCTGAGGCCCAGTTCCTTCCACAGGGCTTCCAGCACCGGGGTGGAGTGTCGGACGTGGCAGGCGGTGCCGTCGCAGACCTTGATGACGTACTTGCCCTTTGCCTCAAAGGAGAAGTTCTCATAGAAGGTTGCCACGGAGTAAGCCTTCGCTTCGGTGATCCCGATTTCCTTGGCAACGTAGCTCAGAAGCTCCGCCGGCAGGTAGCGGTATTCCGCCTGAATATCCTGCATAATGGGGATCAGGGATCTGGCATCCCGCACGTAACGGGAAATGATCTCGTCCGTTTTGCGGTAGTAGGATGCGTCCAGCATAGTGTGTTTTACCTCCTTATACTTATCCTGATGATAAGATCTTTTCGGATGACCAAATCTATTATAGCAAAGAAATTTATTACTTTCCATGAATGTATCTTCCAGAATTCTGCAAGAAAATTTGTACAATTTCCATAGGAAATCAAGAAAAGAACCGCATAAATGCGGTTCTTTTGCTACAAAAATATCGAAAGTTAAGTGAGCGAAAGCTAACTGTCTGCATTCCATTATCCTGCTGCCAGTCTTCTGCAGGCAGCCGCCAACTCCCGCAGCGTGCTGCAGGAAACCATGGGGCACACCGCCGCCACGCTCTGCACGCTTCTGAGGTACTGCCACTTTCCCTCGGGAATGGGATTCAGGAACAGCACCCGTCCGGCCTGCCGTTTAGCCTCCGTTAGGGCCGCCAGCGCCCGGGGCTGGTCGATGGTCTTGGTATCCGACAGGATCAGCAAAGTCGTCGCCGAATTCAGCACCGCCGGCTTGCGGGTGCACAGATACCCCAGTGCGGTGCCCAGATCGGTGCCCTTGCCGTAGATGCCTGAGTCCCGGACGAAGGTGCGGAACTGGTCCATGTTTTGCAGCTGAAAGGCATCCGCTTCCGTGATGGTTTCCGAAAACAGGAAGGTGCGGGAATTGTCGGACACCTGATTCAGGCTCTGGATAAACCGCAGGGCAAACTCTGAAAACTGCACCATGGAGCCGGACACATCGCACAAAAGCACCAGGTGCTTCCGGTGTGCCCGCTTTTTCTTATAGCGCAGATGGTAAACGCTACCGCCGGTTTCCATTCCCTTGCGGATGGTTCTGCGGAAATCCAGCTTCCCCGTGTGCCCTCCGGCCCGGCGGCGGGCGGACAGCTCGCCGTTAATCTGCCGGGCTACGGTCTGAATCAGCTCGATGGCCCTGGGGATTTCCGTGTCCTTGAATTCCGAAATATCCCGGTAGAGGATGCCGATTTCAGGGTCTATTTCCTGCCCGCCCAGCCCCGCGTTTTCCATGAGCATCTGCTGCTCCATCAGGGTCTTGGCGAAGACGGAGTGGATGAACTCGCTGTACAGCTGAGGGTTCCGCTCGGCGGTGCCCCGGTACTTTTCCATAAAGGCCCGGAGCCGTTCCCGGGCTTCCTCGGGCATGGCGGCGTAGGTCTCCCGCTGTTTGTCATCCAAATCCATGGGCTTGCCGTTGAGCTGGAGTTCCTCCTCCGCCTCCTGCCGGTGCTGCTGCAGCTCCTTCTCCCGCTCCATCTGGTCCTTGGCCTGACGGCGCATGGCCTCCTCGGAAATAAAAAAGCCGTCGAAGGCCCGGTCAAAGGAAATCTGCTCCTCCCGGGATTTGGCGTAGACGGTGCGCAGGGCGGTTTTCACCCGCTGCCGGTCCTCAAGGCCCAGAGAAATCAACAGACGGCTGGCGTCCTCCGTTTCTTTCGGGCTGACGCTCAGGCCCTCCATGCGCAGGATGCGGGAAAAAGCGGAGAGTTTTTCTAAGTATACCGCCGGCTCAGCCATGGTGGTGCCCTCCGCAGCTGCCGCCGCAGGTGCAGGTGTGAGACTCCTCCCCATCTAAATCCATGGCATCCAGATCCTCGTTATTTTTGAGGACAAAACCAGCGGTCTGCCGCAGAGCGTCGGGGGTCAGCTCCCGGATGCCCAGGGCGTCCAGCGCCGCCGCCCAGTCTAGGGTCTCGGCGATGGAGGGCTTCTTCAAAATCACGTCATTGCTTCTCAGCTTCTGCACCGCCAGAGCCACCTGGGCACAGAGCCGGTCGTCCACATGGGGTAGCTTTGCCCGCAAAATCGCCAGCTCCTTCTCCATATCGGGATACTCAATATAAAGGTAGGCGCAGCGGCGGCGCAGGGCCTCGCTCAGGGGCCGGGCCCGGTTGGAGGTCAGCACCACGAAGGGGATGGATTTTGCCTTTACGGTTCCGATTTCGGGGATGGTCACCTGCATCTCCGACAGCAGCTCCAGCAGGAAGGCCTCGAATTCCTCGTCGGCCTTGTCAATTTCGTCAATCAGCAGCACCACCGGTTTTTCCGAGCGGATGGACTGCAAAAGGGGCCGTTCCAGCAGGTATTCGTCACTGAACAGCTGCCTGGTCAGGCCGTCCCGATCCTGTGCGTTCATGTTCACCTGAATGCTCAGCAGCTGCTTCTGGTAGTTCCACTCATACAGAGCCTTGCTCTCGTCCAGCCCCTCGTAGCACTGCAGCCGCACCAGATCCCGGCCCAGAGCGGAGGCCATGACCTTGGCCACCTCGGTCTTGCCAACGCCCGCCGCGCCCTCGATGAGCAGGGGCCGCCCCAATTGCAGGGAAACATACAGCACCGTGGCAAGGGTCTCGTCATAAATATAATGGGCTTCGTCCATTTTCTGTTTCAGCTCTTCATAGGTCATAAGAATACCTCCTTTTTCGTCAGTATACCACATTCACGCCCATTTCGAAAGTAACAAAATCACACAACGGGTTGTCATCTGCTTATAGAAATGTTATAGTTGTCGAAAAATGTCGAAATGGGTGATCTGTGTGACAAAGCGTGTTCTCCCCATTCTGCTCTGGGTTTTTCTGTCCGCGGCAATCCTTCTCCCCGCCCGTGCGGAGGAGCTGCTCCTGCTGGAAGAGGAGGTCGTGCCGTTCTCCGACCCCACCGTACTGTCCATCGCCAAAGTGAACACGCTGCCCTCCGATATCCTCGGCGTCACCTTCCGGGGAACGGTGGTCTGGACAGAGGGAGAAACCGTCATCGTCCAGGACGGGGACGACAGCATTTGGGTATCCGTTCCGGAGGCGCTTTCCCCAGGGGACGTGGTTCTGGTCAGCGGACAGACCGGGCAGGAAGTCTTTCTGTCAGAGGGCGTGACGGTAGAGGGAACCGGGCCGCTGCCCGCAATGGAAGCATCCCTTGCCGCCGCGCCGGAAGCGCTGCGCATCGTGATTCGGGGAGGTTCCCTGTCTGCGGGGATTCTGACGCAGGATGGGTGCAGTGTGGAAGTCCGTGCCGAGGGAATCCCGGAGGGTAAGGCGGATGTGTATGGAATCCTGCTCGAAAACGTCCTCTATGCCGATACTATCGTGTCCGCTCCAAAGCCCAGCCGGGAGTGGAACGCCTATTTTGGCCTTCTGGATGCCCACAGCAGCCTGTCCGACGGATTGGGTTCGGTTCAGGAGGCCTTTGCCCAGGCCGCGCAGGTGGAGGGGCTGGACTTCTTCGCCGTAACAGACCACAGCGGTTCTCTGGACAGCGCCAAATGGGCATCGGGCAAACAGGCTGCCGCCGCTGTGACAAACGATCATTTTGTCGGCATCTTCGGCTATGAGATGCCCTGGGGGGAAGACAAAATGGTGGGGCTCATCAACACCTTTGGCACGGACGGCTGGCTGACGCCCAATCAGCCCGGCATGGACACGCTGGCCGGGTACTGTGCCGCCCTGGCAAAGCTGCCGGGGCAGGTAAGCCAGTTCAACCACCCCGGCATTTACCTCGGCGACTTCGGCGGGTTCCGGGACTACGACCCAAGCTGTGACGCCGGCGTCCAGCTGCTTCAGGTGGAGGGCGAGGGAGGCGAGTCCTTCTATTCCTACTACATTCAGGCTTTGGACTGCGGCTGGCATGTGGCCCCTACTGTGGGGCAGGACAATCACCACGGCAATTGGGGCGCCGATGGTCTGAGCCGGACAGCGGTGCTGGCAAAGGAGCTGACGGAGGAAGCCCTCTATGAAGCCATGGGCGAATGCCGGGTCTACGCCACCCAGGACCCGGACCTGTACATCAACTACCGTCTGAACGGCAATCTCATGGGTACCGTTATGGGCATCACGGAGGGACTGGAAGCCAGTGTCATTCTGGACGACCCCACGGACGGGCCGGAGGCACTGGTGGAGGTCATCGGCTCCGGCGGGGCGGTGCTGGTCTCCGGCAATCCGGCGGACGGAGCGCTGACGCTTCCCCTTCCCGATGGATTCCCCTATTATTTTCTGCGAATCACCCAGCCCGATGGGGACGTGGCCGTGACGGCTCCCGTGTGGGTGGACGATTACACGGACATGGGCATCGAAGATTTTTCCGCCGACACGGACAGTCCCATAGCCGGTCAGGGGGTCACCCTGACGCTGGAGCTGTACAACCGGGAGGAGATTCCCTTGGAGGTAACCGGCGTTTCCCTGTACCTGGACGGAGAAAAGCTGGGGGATTTCACCGCCGCCGGGAATCTGCGCTATACCTTCCCGCTCCTGTGGGAGCATCCGGGAGAACTCCGGCTGACCGTCGTGGTACTCGGCGCGGTAAATGGTGCAGAACGATCCTATGAGGCAGAGTTGACACTGAGTTTCGGCGCTCCAAATCCGGTGGCAGCCTCCATCCGGCAGGCCCGGGACGGCAATCCCGGCACGGCGTTCGCCATTGAGGGCTACGCGGTCTCCGGCAATACCAATCCCGATACCACCTTCCCGGACACAATCTATGTTCAGGACAACACGGGCGGCATTCCGGTACGGGGTGACTTTCCCCGTACCATCCAGGTAGGCACGCCGATGGCTGTCACCGGCATTCTGCGGGAGGAATGGGGCGAACGGTATCTGGAACTGACGGGCTGCGCGATTCCGGACCGAGCCATGTACCGCTATATACCCCAGATTCTGAGCTGTCGGGAGGCCATGGATTATGCTCTCCGTGGCGGCTGTCTTGTGCAGACAGAAGGTACGGTGGTAATGGTAACAACCAACGGGAAAATCGTCTCCCGCTTCACCCTTCGGGACAGCCAGGGAACGGAAGCGGAAGTTGTCATTGACCCGGAAATCCGCTCCGGGTCATACGGTGTCAACGAGCTGGCGGAGGTAGTACTGCCGGGAGAAACCATCCGGGCTATCGGTCTGCTCTCCCGGGAGGAGACCGGCCAGCCGGTTCTGCGGGTGCGCAACTGCGACGAGGTGGTGGCCGTGCCGGCGATTCCGGTCCCGGTTCCGGTCACGATTCCGGTTCCGTCTGCCGCGTCCGGGATTCCCGATGACAGCAATCCTCCCACCGGTGACTGTCCGATTTGGTTCCTTTTCTCGGATTTCCTGTGGTAAACGGTTGCATTTATGGGGAAAATGTGGTATGCTTTTCGGATGAAATAAAGCCGAACCGGGAGGATTGGTTATGAGCAAGAAAGTGGTTGTGGTTCTGGCGGTCATCGCGCTGGTGCTGGCGCTGGTGGTGGCCGGGGCTGTGGGATTTTTGTGGTATCGCAATACCCATGTGTTTGTGGAGGGCAAGGCCTATCGCATGGACGCCCAGACGCTGGATCTGCGGGGGGAGTCCATTTCGATAGAGCATTACAATCAGCTCCATGCCCTGCTGCCGGACTGCGAAATTCTCTGGAACGTACCCTTCCAGAGCGGAAGTACCCCCAGCGACATCGATTCGCTGACCATTACCGATCTAACTGACGAGGATATTGAACGGATGGCAACCTACTTTCCGAACCTTAAGAAGGTGGATGCCCGTCAGTGCAGCAATTATCTCATGCTGGAAAAGCTTCTGCAGCGGCTGCCGGACCTGGATGTGAACTACAGTGTGTCTCTGGGAGCGGCATCCTTTGCTCCGGATACCACCGAGTTGGCGCTGGGCCCGGAGGACTTTGATCTTGACACCCTGACGCAGAACCTCCCGCATCTGCCCCAGTTGACCTCCGTGGTACTGTGCCGGACGGAGCTGACTCTGGAACAGGTGGAAGCTCTGCGCGGCAGCTTCCCCGACATCGCTTTCCGCTATCAGGTGGAGCTGCTGGGGCAGATTTACGAAGAGGACACCACGGAGCTTGACCTGTCCGCCATGACTTCCGGGCAGGTGGATGAAGCTGTGAAGAAGCTCCCCATGCTGCCCGCGCTGGAAAAAATCATCCTGACCGACGGGGAAGGGAACAGCCAGCTGTCCAAGGAGGATGTGAAGACCTTGCAGCAGGCCGCCCCCGATGTGGTCATCGACTACAGCTTTGACTTCTTCGGCACGGTCCTTTCCACTGCCGAGGAGGAGGTTCACATTAAAAATGTGAAGATCGGCGATGAGGGGGAAAGCGAAGTTCGGGCGGCACTGGATCTGCTTCCCAACTGCAAGCGATTCGTTCTGGAAAACTGCCAGATCTCCAACGAGGTCATGGCAAAGCTCCGGGACGACTACCGGGACCGCACCAAGGTGGTCTGGCGGGTCAGTATCGGCAGCGGAGCCACCTCCATGAGTGACGCGCAGATTTTCCGCTCCACCTACTATCTGACGGACAGCAGCTGTGAAAACCTCAAGTATCTGGAGGATGTTCGGTTCATGGACATCGGCCACAACGAGTATCTGAAGGATTCCTCCTTCATTTCCGGCATGAAGAGCCTGGAATACGTCATTATCTCCGGCTCCATGATCAGCGATCTGAAGCCCTTTGCCGCCTGCAAAAATCTGAAGGTGCTGGAAGCGGCCTTCTGCGAGTATATCTACAGTGCGGAAGGTCTGGAACAGTGTGAATCTCTGGAGCGGCTGAACATCAGCTACACCCACATCACCGACCTGTCCCCGCTGGACAATCTGAATCTGGTGAACCTGTGCGCCATGTACGAGGGCAAATCCCGGGTGCCGCAGGAGGAGCAGGAACGGTTCCAGGCCCTGAAGCCCGACTGCAAGATGACCTTCGTGGGCCCCCAGCCCTACGGCACCGCCTGGCGGTATGTTGAGGATAACCAGTTTGAGGATTGGTACGCCACCATCCGCAGAGTATTCCGCTATGACAAGGACCCCGCGATTCCCAACAACGTGGGCTGGTATCTGAACGGCGAAGACGAACAGTAAATTGGAATTTGGCGAGTTAACCACACGCCCTGTCATCCTGAGCATAGCGTCAGCGGTTTCGGATTCCATGACTGCCGGTGGCAGTCATTCCGCAGAAAAAATGCACAGTGCGAAGTCGAAGGATCTACGCATTTACCCACTGCATGGCAGAGACTAAGTGCGAGGATCCTTCGACTCGCTTCGCTCGCTCAGGATGACAACGAGGGGCCCAAAGGATGTATGCTGACCGCCCAGCGTTCGTAACGCATTGTCAGCGGCGACTCGCCGCCAGCCGGCAGTATCCGCAATCGAAAAGAGGGGGACTACTTCTGCTTTTTACAAGTCTTGAATTCCTGCTGACCTTCCTGCCCGGGACGCTGCTGGTGTATTTCCTCATTCCGAAGAAGGTTAGAAACTACTGGCTTCTGCTGGTCAGTCTGTGCTTTTACACCTGGGGCGCGCCGAAATTCGCCGTTTTTCTGGTCGGCTCCATCGTGTTCAATTACATCATGGCCCTGATGATTGACAAGCTCCCGGCGGGCGGGCTGAAAAAGACCGTTTTATGGTTGGCGGTTCTCGGAAACCTGTCAATCCTGTTCGTGTTCAAGTACATGAATTTTGTCACGGGAACGCTGCTGGACTGGTTCCCGGCGCTGGGTAGCCTGATCCATCAGACGGACTTCCGTCTGCCCATCGGCATCTCCTTTTTCACCTTTCAGGCCCTCAGCTATGTGGTGGATGTGTACCGGGGCACGGTGGCGGTGCAGAAGAGTCCAGCCTATGTGGGTCTGTACATCTCCTTCTTCCCCCAGCTCATTGCCGGCCCCATTGTCCGCTACTCCACAATCGCCGAGGATATTGAGAACCGAACCATTACCTTTGACGGATTTTCCCGGGGTGTCATGCGGTTTCTGTACGGCTTCAACCGGAAAATGCTGCTGGCCAATGTGCTCTCCCAGGCCGCGGACGCGGCCTTTGCCGCCTCCGAATTAAGCGTTGCCATGGCCTGGCTGGGCAGTATCTGCTATACCCTGCAAATCTACTTTGACTTCTCCGGCTACTCGGAAATGGCCATCGGCATGGGGCAGATGTTCGGCTTCCGGTTTCTGGAAAATTTCAACTACCCCTATATCTCCAAAACCGTCACGGAATTCTGGCGGCGGTGGCACATCTCCCTGGGCAGCTGGTTCCGGGATTACGTCTACTTCCCCCTGGGCGGCTCCCGGGTGAACACCAAGGGCCGTCTGATATTCAATCTGGCGGTGGTGTGGCTGGCCACCGGAATCTGGCACGGGGCGAACTGGACGTTCCTGCTGTGGGGCTGTCTCTACGGCGTGATCATCATGATCGAAAAGCTGCTGAATCTGCCGAAACGCCTGCCGCAGCACAAAGCGGCGGCAGTAGGCTATCAGGTTTTGACTATGCTGGCCGTGGTGGTGGGCTGGGTGCTGTTCCGGGCTGACAGCCTGAGGGCGGCGGGGGATTATCTGATCACCATGTTCGGCCTGAATGGGGCGGCGCTGGTGGATACCATGGCAGTGTTCAATTTCCGGGAGTACCTGGTGCCCCTGTGCGTTGGGCTTCTGTGCGCCACGCCCGTGTTCCGCAGGCTTCATGAAAAGGCGGCGGCGCGGGGGGCTGTGTGGGAAACCGCCTACGAGCTGAGCGATGGACTCGTACAGAAGGTGCTGTGCGCATTGGGCCTGTCGTATCTCCAGATGAAAGCCCACACTCCCTTTATCTACTTCAATTTCTGAAAGAAGGAACGGTATGAAGCGAAAAAACCTTGCCCCTCGGGTCACAGCGGTCCTCTTCCTGCTGCTCCTGGGATTTCTGACCGTGGATAACCTGGGTATTCTGCTGAACACCGCCAGAAGTTACCTGTTCCGGGAAATCTCCTTTGCCGGTGTGATGCGCCAGATCACCGAAGGCTATCAGGAAGACCTGAAACAGAAGGAGCCGCTGATCTCTCTGAACGGTGCCTATATGCGCCTGACCGGTGCCAGAGTCAGCAACGGCATTGTCCGGATGAAAAACGGGATGCTGACGGAGGAATCGGCATCGGCTGACCCCTCCTATGCCGCCGGACAGATCACGGGGCTGTATCAATATTTGCAGGACAAGGATACCCCCTTCCTGTTTGTGGAATCCCCCAGAAAGCCGGATTTGAGCAACTCCCTGATGCCCGAAGGCACGGAAAGCCACTGTCACGAAAACGCCAACGGATTGCTTCGCCTGCTGGAAGCAAACGGCGTGCCGACCCTGGACCTCCGCCCGGAGCTGGTGGGATCGGAGAAAGCGCTGGAACAGTATTTTTTCCGGACGGACCATCACTGGAATGACGAGGGCGCTTTCCTTGCCTTTCAGCGAATCATGGAGCGGCTTCAGGCCCAGTTTCCGGAGGATACCATCCTCTCCGGCATTACACAGCGGGAAAATTGGGAGAAACACACCCTCCCCGACTATTTTCTGGGCAGCCATGGCCGGCGGGTTGGCGTTGGCTTCGCGGGGGTGGAGGATTTCTTCTACCTGACCCCGAAGTTCGAAACCCGGATGTCCTGCTCCGTTCCCAGCGACGGGATTTACCGGGAGGGCAGCTTTGCCCAGGCCGCTCTGGCCATGGAGCGCATCACCGGAAAGCCCGACTACTACAACTCCTCCCCTTATGATGTCCACACCGGGGAGAACTACGACCATGTACAATTCCGCTGTGAAACCGCCCCCTCATACAAAAAAATCCTGATGATTCAGGACAGCTTCGGTCTGCCGCTGGAAGGGTATCTTGCCACGGCCTTCCGGGAAGTGGAGACGCTGGATCTGCGGTATCTGAAGGACACCACCGCGGTGGAGGTCATCGATCAGTTCCAACCAGACATGGTGATTGTCATGTACAATCCCTTCGTCATGGAGGGGCAGTGCCTGCAATTTGGGCTGGATGACAGATAATACGAAAACCCCTGGAGCTTCCTCTCCAACAGAATCCGTCGAATTGCATGAAAATCAGCTTTTTCATCTGTCAACCGAATTGACAAGTTTCGTTAATAATGGTATAATAATTTTCGAACAAGCGCGGGGAAATCAGGTTTTTTCCACATATTTCGTCGGAATTTCTCCGTCTTTTCTCGACGGGTTTTCCAACTGCTGAGGTTCCCTACGCAGGATGCACAGATTGATCTGCTACGAAAAGGAGAACAAGTTATGAAGCGTTCTGAAATCAACAAGGCGCTGCGCGAGCTGGAAGCCGTGTGCCGGCAGTACAGCTGCTACCTGCCCCCCTTCTGCCATTTCACCCCCGAGGAGTGGGAAACCAAGGGCCATGAGTACGACGAGATCCGTGACTGCTGTCTGGGCTGGGCCATCCCCGCCTACGGCAAGGGCGAATTTGACAAGCTGGGCTTCTCTCTGATTACCATCCGCAACGGCAGCCAGGTTATGCCAGAAAAGTATCCCAAGGTCTATGCCGAGAAGCTGCTGTACCTGAAGGAGGGCCAGTACGCCCCCAACCACTTCCACTGGTATAAGACTGAGGATATTATCAACCGGGGCGGCGGAAACGTTCTCATCCGGGTTTACAACTCCACCGCCGATGAGGAAGTGGACTACGAAAGCGACGTAACCGTGCATACCGACGGCAGAACCTATACCGTTCCCGCGGGCACCCAGATCCGCCTGACCCCCGGCGAGTCCATTTTCATCCAGCAGCGGCTTTACCACGACTTTGAGGTGGAGCCCGGCACCGGCAGTGTGCTGCTGGGCGAGGTCAGCCAGTGCAACGACGACAGCAACGACAACCGCTTCAATCCCCCCATGGGCCGCTTCCCCGCCATTGAGGAGGACGAGGCTCCCTATCGTCTGCTGTGCAACGAGTACCCCGCCGCGAAGGACTGACCGCAGGCGCGTACAGGATGGATGCGCCTGCGCGGGGCGAATTGCTCATGGACTTCGCCGCGAAATCAACGGATTCTGCCGGCTATCCCACCATGGTGGCAAGCCCCGGCGAAATCCCCAGCATTCCCGCCCGGGAAACCGTTCTGGCACGGATGGAAGCGTAAACACCGCGCCCTCCACTGACAAAGCCAAACCGCCCCTACCCGGTAACGGGCAGGGGCGGTTATCTGTTCGGACATCAGAATTTTGTACCCGAAAGGAACATCTCCGATTCCATAATGCTCCGGTTGCCGTTTTCCATGGTGCTTTCCAGAATTCTGGCCAGCACCTCCAGCACCATCATTTCGCTGAGACGGGAGATGCGGAACATAGAGTTGTCCCGCTTCCCCTGGGGAGTGGACAGAAGCAACAAATCCGCGATTCTGAATACGGGGGAATACTGGTAGGCCGTAACGGCAATGCTCTTCATCCCCTTCTGCTTGGCCAGTTCCAGCTCCTTCACCATGGCGGCATAGCCGGCAAAGCCGGTGGTACCCTGAATGGTGACGTGCTCAGGGAAGAGCATGATAATGGCAGGCGTGTTGGTGGCTTCCGCGGCGTAGACCACGGTTCTGGCCATCACATAATCCATGCAGATAAAGCCAATGGCAGCGGTGTTGCTCTGCTTGGCCAATTTCAGAATATTTCCAACCTTTTCGTACATAAATAATCCCTTTCAAAAAACAGCATTGATTATCTGCGGTTTTCCTTCAAGAGGCCCGGCAGGAGGCCGCCGGCGAAGGAATCGCCCAGACCCACAACAGTGGGATTGGTCACATGGCTCAGATCCTTGCAGGGCACGCAGCAAATGCGCTCGCCCAGCCGCTACCGCATCTGCTGGCAGAAGGTCACGGCAGCCGCCTTGGGCGCCATGGCGGCAGTCTGGACCTGGGGGTTAATGTCGTCGCCGCTGCGGAACCGGGAAGCGGCCATGGTCACGCCGCCCTCCAGGGAAGCGCGCATCATGCCGGCATTGTGGCCGTAGGCCAGCGCCCAGGCGGCGGAGTGCACCAGCACCAGGGGAATTCCGGAGTTCTTGTGGACAGTCTCCAGTGCCGGGATAACCGCGTCGGGGTCCAGAATATCTATGCGCCTGCCGATGTACTCCTGCAGCTCATCCTCGTTCATGCTGAGGATATGGGCATGGGGGCACAGCTGCTCATGCACATAGTAGCGGAAGGAAATTCGGCAGGAGGAATGCCCAATAGATAATATTCTGTCTGGAAGCTGGGCGAACGTCCTTCCCTTTGCACGTCATATCCTCAGTCCCTTCTAATGTGATTGACCCCCAGTTTATCCCGCGTACCTCTAAGTTGTCTCTAAGTGGGATGCGATTCCATATAGTCAGTCCTCCTTTGTTTTGATACTGTCATTGTATCGGAGGATAACAGGAATGTCGAATATGCCAAAGCCCCGGTTGTGCGCAAGGCAAAACCGGGGGCATAAACTCAGTATGTAATATCTTTGATGAAAATAAGAAATCCGAACGCACTCCCGGCCGGGAGTAAGTTCGGATTTTTCATGTATGGTGGACGATATAGGACTCGATTAAGCTAGGGAGCATCCGGCGTCCAGCCGCCGGATGGTGACAGTCCACCGGACTGTCACATATAGATGGGTTCGAGTTCTATCTCTAATACCATACCAATAGGAAAAGCACACCCTTTGGGTGTGCTTTTCCTATTGGTGGACGATATAGGACTCGAACCTATGACCTTCCGCACGTCAAGCGGATGCTCTAGCCAGCTGAGCTAATCGTCCAAGAAATTACCCAATCAGTATACCTGAGTAAGGGTAATTTGTCAAGAGCGGATTTCAAAAAATCCAGGGAACGCTGGCAGGAAAAAGTCTCCGCGCCCCCTTTTCTTTTGCGGCAAAATCGGTTATAATATCCGCCGTAATGTGTCTACCCAAGGAGATTGCCATGAGAATTCTGTACGACAGCAAGCTTCCCCAGTATAAGACCCCCTTCGGCACGCTGACCCCCGGTCAGGTTTGCAGCGTGCATATCCACATCCCCTGCGCCGTTCAGGCCACCTCGGTGACCTTGCTTCTCAAATACGAGGACGGCAAAACCGGCGCCCAGGATATCCACCTGACAAAGCAGGCCGTCAAGGGCGCCTACGAGGTCTGGGGCGGAGACTTTTCCATTCCCCACACCGGCCTGTACTTCTACCACTATTACATCGACACCCCCAGCGGCTGCTTCCGGCTGTTCAAGCAGGGAGACGACACCAATATGGAGGCAGGCGACCTGTGGCAGGTCAGCTGCGTCCCCGCGGATTTTCACACCCCGGACTGGGCCAAGGGCGCGACTATCTACCAGATTTTCCCGGACCGGTTCTATAAGTCCGGAGACTGCGACCTCACCGGCAAGCTGACCCCCTACACGGTGCACAGAAGCTGGGGAGAAGAGGTGGAATGGAGGCCCACGGAAGACGGGAAAGTGCTGAATAACGACTTTTACGGCGGTAATTTTAAGGGCATCACCGAGAAACTAGACTATATCGCCAGCCTGGGCGTGAACCTCATCTACCTGAACCCCATTTCCAAGAGTTTTTCCAGCCACCGCTACGACACCGGCGACTACAAGACCCCCGACCCCATGCTGGGTACGGAGGAAGACTTCGCCGAGCTGTGCCGTCAGGCTCACAAGCGGGGTATCCGGGTGATTCTGGACGGCGTGTACTCCCACACCGGCTCCAACAGTCCCTACTTTAACCGGGAGGGTCAGTTCGACAGCGTGGGCGCCTACAATTCCACCGAGTCTCCCTATTCCAGCTGGTTTACCTTCTACAACTGGCCGGATTCCTACAATTCCTGGTGGAATTTTGACACCCTGCCCACGGTGAACAAAATGGACCCGGCGTTCATCAACTATATTATCGAAGACGAGGACAGCGTGGTTGCCCACTGGCTGAAGCTGGGCGCCGACGGCTTCCGGCTGGATGTGGCGGACGAGCTGCCGGACGAATTCATTCAGCTACTGCGAAAGCGCATCAAGGGCATCAATCCCGAAGCCCTGCTGCTGGGCGAGGTGTGGGAGGACGCTTCCACCAAGATCGCTTACGGCCGACGCCGGACCTACTTCACTGCCGGTGAGCTGGACAGCGTCATGAATTACCCCTTCCGCACCGCCATCATCGATTATGTCCGTGGCCGGGACAGCGGCAAGGGGCTGAAAGAAACGGTGATGGCCATTGTGGAAAACTACCCGGCGGAGGTGGTGCTGTGCAACATGAACCTGCTGGGCACCCATGATACCCCCCGGATTCTCACTGCCGTGGTGGATGAATTCAACGGCACCCGGGAGGAAATGGCCAAGCGGCACCTGAGCCGCCACCAGTATGACATCGCCTATGACCGGCTGCTGATGGCCTCCTTCCTGCAATACACCCTCCCCGGCAGCCCCAGCCTGTACTACGGCGATGAGGCGGGCTTGGAGGGGGGGAAGGACCCCTTCAACCGCCGTACCTACCCCTGGGGCTACGAGAATATGGAATTCATCGACCACTTTAAGCGGCTGGGCCGCCTGCGCCGGGAGCATCCCGCCTTCCGCTACGGCGACATCCATTTCTTCCAGGCGGGAGACCGGCACCTGGGCTTCACCAGAAGCTATCAGGGGAAAACCTACCGGGTCTACTGCAACCGGGATGCCGACCCCTGGGAGATTCCCGCCGGGAAGCTGGTGGCGGGCTTCCACCTGCAGATCGTGGCGCCGGACTGGCTGACCCTGGCCCCCAGAGGCTACTGCATCACGGAGGACGAGTGATATGGAACAGGAGAAAATTGTTTCCGGCTACTGCCGCCAGCTGGATTCCTCCCGGATGGTGGAGGTTGTGACCCAGGACGGCGAGATCACCGAGGTGGACTGCTGCTACGGTAACTGCGTCTATCAGGGCAGCTGCCTGATCGCCGGGGAGATTGACGCCATGAAGGTATAAATTTACAGCCCGCTGTTCGCACAATGCGTACAGCGGGCTGTCGTACTCTCACGGCTTTCCAAAGAGGATTTCCGGGTGGGTGTCCTTCAGGAAATCCAGCAGGGCGGCTGCTTTCTTCTCGATATCGTCTCCGATGTACAGCTCCAGCTCCGTGCCGTCCTTCAAGATCAGAACCAGCTTTTCCATGATGAAGCTGTTGCCGCCGCAGCACAGCTTGCCGTAGACCGGCTCCACCCGGCGGAAGATCCGCTGGACCTCCGACAGGGCCACGGCGTACCAATGCAGGCCACCGCGCCAGAAGACCGCGGTCTGCCCGGGCCGCACCCAGCCGTAATCCGTCCCGGCGGCAAATTCCGCGTCCAGAGTGGGGTTCGTCCTTTTTTTGAAGATGTATGGTTTCAGATTGACAGCCATGGCAATTCCCTCCGTTTTTTTCTTGATTCTATCATATCGCCGGAGGGGTCTTCCGTGATTTGGTCACCAAAAGGGGTGCCCTTGAATTTATTCCCGCGGTTTCTCCGGAGCTTCCACCTTGGGAATAAACCGGTGGGCCACCTTGCCCTGGCCCTTTTTCTTGACGTAGAAGTAGCCGATGAAGGAGAAGACCACCGCGCCGATGAAATTCACAAACAGGTCCTTCATGGTGTCAATGATGCCGATATCCAGATAGCCCCCCAGACCCAGGGCCTGCTGGGTTCCGTCGGAATGCACCACGATCACGTCGGCGATGTCCCGGATATGAACCACGGTGTTGGTCAGGGTGGGATCCAGATTCACGGAGTGAATGGCGTTTACAATGGTGTCCTTCTGCATATCCATGCCCAGGAAATAGTCGCCGCTGAATTCAAAGAACTCCCACAGCACGCCCACCGTCATGGAGAAGCAGAAGGAGACGATGGCCAGATACAGGGGCGACAGCTGGAAGGTGAACCGGTCGTTGCGGTTCATCATGTCCACCAGTGCGAAGCCGATGGCTGCGCAGAGGAAGCCGTTGATGGTGTGCAGCATGGTGTCCCAGTGGGGCACCCGGACATAGAAGCTGTTCAGCTCCCCCAGGATTTCCGCCGCGAAAATGAACAGGAGAATCACAATTTCCAGCGTGTCCGGCAGCACGATTTTCAGCCGCCGGGAGATGATGCTGGGCATAATCATCAGTACCAGCGACAGAGAGCACAAAAACACGCTTTGATATTCCCGCCGAAGCACCGCCCGGATGAGGATGAAGATAATCAGTCCACGGAGCACCAGATACACGGTCAGTGTGGTTTTGTTCTTGTAAAATCGGTTTTCTTTTCGCTCACGCGCCATAATTTTCCTCCATTTCCGCCTTCAGCCGCTCCAGCAGCAGCCCCTTGGCAAAGTACATGGTCTCATACTTCAAATACATCAGGGCATTTTCGTCCCAGAGATACCGCAGGCGGGCGGGAAATTCCTCGTCCCCCAGCCACAGCTGTACCGCCAGTGGCAGGCCGTCAAAGACCTCAATGGCATAGGCGATATCCCCCGTTGGCAAGGGCTTCCCGCCAAGGGCCTCGCAGGCTTTCCGGAAGGCTTCGGGCCGGGACTGAAACAATTCCGCGTCAGGATCCCACTGATCCAGCAGATCTTGATGGAAGGCCCGGCCAAAATCCGCCATATTCTGAAACCGCCCGCTGACGCAGCGGGTTTCCTTGCTGTCGCAGATCAAATCCAGCAGGGTCATAACCTCCGAATGGGTGTTGGCATCCCTCCAGACCCCGTTTTCCTCCCGCTCCAGATCGCCGGTTTTCCGGGAGAGCCGATACCTCCGGGAAAAGAGGACTGGATACAGAAAATCCTCGTCATATGGAAGATGCAGCTTCCGGATCAGGGCATCCTGATCGTAGGTCAGAAAATACCGCTTCGCCTGGGCCGCCTGCAAAAGATAGTTGTTCGTGCGTGCCATATGTGCCCCCATTCGTAGGGCGGGGTCATGACCCCGCCGATCACGTCAGACGTAGCTGACACTGTCGTTTCGTGGTAATTGTTTGGATTACAACTTGCCAAATTCCATTCATCGAAGACTGCGGATAATTGGAACCGGGTCGGCGGAGTCATGACTCCGCCCTACAAAGTGTACCTATTGTACCACCAATCCCCGAAAATCGCAAGAAAACCTTAAAGCATTCCTTGTTTACTTTTGTTACCACTTATGATAGAATGGTCATAATCCCGAAAAAGAGAGTTGATTTCTGTGGCTTTTGACAGCACAAGAGTGAAAATCGATCTGGACGCCATTGCGGAAAATATGGACGCCATCCGGGAAAAGGCCGGTGTTCCTGTCATGGCGGTGGTCAAAGCCGACGCCTACGGTCACGGGGCAGTGCAGGTGGCCCGGCTTTTGCAGGGGAAATGCGCCTTTTTCTGCGTCAGCTCCATTCTGGAAGCCATGGAGCTGCGGCAGGCGGGGCTGACAACACCCATCCTGATTCTGGGCTACACGCCGGTGGAGGCATTCCCCACCGCCATCCGGGAGGGCATCCGGCCCACAATCTACCGGCTGGAAGATGCGGAAGCCCTGTCCAAAGCGGCCCAGCTTCTGGAGCTGCCCGCCCGGTTCCACTTCGCCGTGGACACCGGCATGAGCCGTATCGGCTTTCAGGTGACGGAAGCGGATGCGGATATCTGCGCCCGGATTGCGAATCTTCCCGGACTGTATGCCGAGGGCCTGTTCAGCCACTTCGCCACCGCCGACTGTGCCGACTTAAGCCGGGCGGAAGCCCAGGCACAGCGGTTCGCGGAATTTGACGAAATGCTCCGCGTTCGCGGCGTGAAAATCCCCATCCGGCACCTGAATAACTCCGCGGGTCTCATGAACTTCGCCACGCCCTACGAGATGGTGCGCTCCGGCATCATCACCTACGGTATGTACCCCAGCGACGAGGTTGACCCCGGCCTTCTGGCTCTGCGCCCGGCCCTGCAATGGCTCAGCCGGGTGACCCATGTGAAAACCCTACCCGCCGGGCGGGAAATCAGCTACGGCGGCACCTATGTGACAAAGTCCGACACCGTGGTGGCTACCATTCCCGTGGGCTACGCCGACGGCTACCGCCGGAACCTTTCCGGAAAGTTTTACGTTCTGATTCGCGGGCAGAAGGCCCCGATCCTCGGCAGAATCTGCATGGATCAGATGATGGTGGACGTGACCCATATTCCTGGGGCAGCCGTGGGCGACCAGGTCACGCTGGTGGGTAGCGATGGCGGGGAAACCATTGCCATGGAGGAAATCTCCGCCCAGGCCGACAGCTTTAACTATGAATTCGTCTGCGGCATCAGCCGCCGGGTGCCCCGCCAGTATGTACAGGGCGGGAAAACCGTCCATTCCGTCCACTATCTGCTGGACGCATTCTTATAAGGAGGAGATGAAATGTCCAAAAATCCCAAACGCTGCAACACTGCCCTGATCGTGGTGCTGACGGTGCTCATCGTGCTGATGATTACCGCCACCGCGTTTCTGATCTATCTGAGCATCAATCTTGTCAACAAAGAAGCGGACGTGACCCCCACCGGAAACGCCGTGCAGCTGCCCCATACCACCGAGACAAAGCCGGCCCCCACAGAAACGGAAGAAACGGAAGCCCCCACCACGGAAGCGCCGGAGGTGGAGCAGGTGGTGGCTACCGCCACCATCGGTGCCATGGGCGACCTGCTGATGCACAAGCCTGTCTTTGACACCGCCCGGCAGAGCGACGGAAGCTACGATTTTTCTTCCATTTTCCGCTATATCAAGGATGCCGTGTCCACTTTGGATTACGCCATCGCCAACCTGGAAACCACCTTTGGCGGCGACAAGTACGTCTATCAGGGCAACCCCGCCTTCAACTGCCCCGATCCGCTGATCGAAGCCGTGAAGGATGCGGGCTTTGATATGCTGCTCACCGCTAACAACCACGCCGGCGACACCATGAACGACGGCATCCAGCGCACCATCGAAGTCGTGCGGGACGCAGGACTGGCCACGCTTGGTTCCCAGCTCAGCGGAGAAAACCGCTACAGCGTGGTGGACGTGAACGGCATCAAAATCGGCATGGTCTGCTACACCTGGGCTTACGCCGACTACGGCAGCTCCTTCTCCCTCAACGGTCTGACTCCGGTAAAGGACGAGGGACAGATGAACTACTTTGCCAACAACAACCCGGACAAGCTGTATAACGAGCTTGGCCCCATTCTGGAGGGCATGAAGGCCGACGGTGCGGAAGCCACCATGATTCTACTGCACTGGGGGCAGGAGTACCAGCTCACGGAGAACGCCGCCCAGCAGAAGATGGCTCAAAAGCTGTGTGACATGGGCTTTGACGTCATTGTCGGCGGACACCCCCACGTTGTCCAGCCCATGGCGGTGCTGGAAAGCACGGAAGACCCGGGGCACAAGGCCTACTGCATCTACTCGCTGGGCAACGCCGTTTCCAACCAGCGCAACGGCTACGTCAGCCTGTGCCCCGGCGCCCATGGTGAGGACGGTGTGCTGTTCACCGTGACCTTTGAAAAATATTCCGACGGCAAGGTGTATGTGGCGGGAGTGGACGCCCTGCCAACTTGGGTGAATATGCAGTCCAACACCGGCGTGAAGGAATACAACATCGTTCCTCTGGACAAGGAAGCGGAAGATACGTGGAGTGAACTGGGCATGACCGCCGATCAGGTGAAGCTGGCAGGTCAGTCCTACGAGCGCACCATGAAGATCATCGGCGACGGACTGAAGACCTGTCAGGATGACCTGGCCCAGGCGAAAGCCGACCGGGAGCAGTATTATCTGGATCTTCCGAACCACCCCGAGTGGTTGGAAGCGGAAAGCGAAACTGTCGCCGAAACGGTGATTGAAACAGAGGAAACCACCACTGCCGAAGCGGCGTAAAATACTGTCATTGCGAGGAGCGAAGCGACGTGGCAATCCGTATCCCCATACGATGTAGGATAACCATAATCCTTCAGGAGAACGGATTGCCACACCAGTGACATCGGTCACTGGTTCGCAATGACATTTGATATCCGGCAGCCTGTCTACGATGCGCAGGTTGCCGGATTTCTCTTTTCATGGTATGCTTACCTCAGAAAGGAAGTGACCGCAATGAATACCTATGTCACAGGGACTACCATCAAATTTCTACGGGAAGCAAAGGACATGACCCAGGCGGAGCTGGGGGACAAAATCGGCGTCAGCAGCAAGACTGTCTCCAAGTGGGAAACCGCCAAGGGTCTTCCGGACATCTCTCTGCTGCAGCCCCTGAGCCAGGCTCTGGGCGTGTCCGTCATCGAGCTGATGAACGGAGAGCAGATTACGAATCAAAACCGTTCCAGCAACCTCCTGCGGGCCAAATTCTACGTCTGCCCGGTCTGCGGCAACGTGCTGTGGGGCTTTGGAGATGCCATGGGCAGCTGCTGCGGCGTGACCTTGCCCGCGCTGGAAGCCGAGGAGCCGGATGAGACCCACGCCCTCACCCTGGAGACAGTGGAGGACGAGCACTATCTCTCCATCCGCCATCCCATGACCAAGGAGCATTACATCTCCTTCACGGCTTTTGTCACCACGGACCGGATTCAGCTGGTGAAATTCTATCCCGAGGGAGATGCCCAGACCCGGATGCAGCTCCGGGGCCATGGTCTGCTATACTGGTACTGCAACCGTCACAGCCTTTTTTGTCAGAGACGGTAAAAAATGCTTGACAAAACCCCGCCGCTCATGTATACTAATCAGGCACTGTGAGAGTGCCTATGGACGATTAGCTCAGCTGGCTAGAGCATCCGCTTGACGTGCGGAAGGTCATAGGTTCGAGTCCTATATCGTCCACCAAAAAAGAGAGGCCATCCCTTTGGATGGCTTCTCTTTTTTGCTTGATATAGGACTCGAACAGATCTAAATGCAACACCCCGGTGGGGTGTTGCCATCCGGCGGCTGGACGCCGGATGCTCCTTAGCTTAATCGAGTCCTATATCGTCCACCATACATGAAAAATCCGAACTTATTCCAGATTTCCGGGTTTTTTCCACTTTTCTGTATGGGGATGGAGCGCGTCCTGCGGATTGACAAGAGAATCGGCAATCCGTATAATGAAAAGACGCAGAACAAATGGAAGTGAGCTGGGAAAAGGGGGGAAACGACTTGCACAATGAGAAAACGACGCAGGCATTTCAGGAAGAGGAAGCCGGTATGAATCACATTCGCAGAAGATTCACCTTCATAGCAGCCATTGCTATGGCTGCCGCCCCGCTGCTGATCACAATTTACCTGTTGTTCTGGAGCCCCAGTGATTTATCTGCCAGCCAGACTGGGAATCAGCGGGTGTTTGGAGCAACCTATATGACGATGAACAATCCATACTTCCAGACGCTGGACAC
>CAMGCA010000003.1 GCA_946011705.1 uncultured Clostridia bacterium
ATCAATGTCTGGCACCGCATCTTCCGCCACCTGCTCCCCAACGTTATCCTCGCCCCCCTCCGCAAGGAGCCGGTCCTCCACGGTGACCAGACCGATGAGCTTCCGGTCCTTGGCCAGGACGTAGCAGGTGTAGATGGTCTCCTTGTCCACACCCTGCCGCCGGATGCGCAGGATAGCCTCGCCCACAGTCATGCCGGGGCGCAGGGAGACATACTCCGTGGTCATGATGGAACCGGCGGAGTTTTCGGGGTAGCGCAGAATCTGGTTGATGGAGTGGCGCATTTCCGGGTCCGCGTGGGTCAGGATTCGTCTGACCACGTTGGCGGGCATCTCCTCTACAAGGTCCGCCGCGTCATCCACATACAGTTCGTCCAGGACTTCCTTTAATTCGTTATCCGAAAAGCTGCGAATCAGCAGCTCCTGGGCCTCCGGCTCCATTTCGACGAAGGTCTCCGCCGCCAGCTCCTTGGGAAGCAGCCGGTACATCAGCGGAATCTGTTTTTCCTCCAGCCCGTCAAACAGGCCTGCCACATCGCTGGGATTCATGGTCACGAGAATATCCCGCAGGGTGGCGTACTTTTTGTCCTCCAGCATTTTGAGGACCGCTTTTTCCACAATTTCAAAACGCTCAGCCATGATTTCCCTCCTATTATTTTGATACGCTTATCTTTGCCTTCCCCTTTGGGGAAGGTGCCCAGTGCGCACACTGGGGCGGAAGAGGTGCCCTTTAGACAGCACCCCTCAGTCACGGCTTACGCCGTGACAGCTCCCCTCAAGGGGAGCCAAGCCATAAGCATTCACATTGAATAAGAGGCAATCTACCTTGGTTACGCAGTCAGGCCCATCACAGAGCCTAATCTACTTCGACCGGGTATATTGCCACTGCCGCCGGCATCCATGGTGGTCCCTCCTTTTTGCACATAATCATGATTATTTTACCCGCATCGGGGGAAAATGTCAACCTTGACGAAAGGTTTTTTGAAGGGTAAAATGATAGCGAATTCGTAGGGCGGAGTCATGACTCCGCCGACCCGGCCTCGAATCCAGAAAGCCCCAAAGAAACGGGAATTGCCAGGCGGGTATCATCCGATTCCCAATGGACAAACGTCACGCAAATATATTACCTGTTCGGCAGGGTCATGCCCCTGCCCTACGAAAGAGGATTTTTTATGCTCCGTATTGCCACGATCAATGATGTACCGGAAATGCTGGCCATTTACGCCCCTTATGTGGAAAATACCACCGTCAGCTTTGAATATGTACCTCCCACATTGGAAGAATTTACCCACCGCTTTGTAAGCTACACCCGGCAGTTCCCCTGGCTGGTCTGGGAGGAGGGCGGACATCTTCTGGGCTATGCCTACGCCAGCGCCCCTTTCACCCGGGCAGCCTACGGCTGGTGCGCCGAGCCGACAGTCTATCTGCGCCCGGAGGCCCTGGGCAAGGGCATCGCCGCCCAGCTCTACGCCGTACTTGAGGAAATCCTTTGGCGGCAGGGCTATCAGGTGCTCTACGCCCTGGTTTGCGGCGAAAATGGACCCTCCCGGCGTTTTCACGAAAAGCAGGGATATCACAAAACCGCCGAGTTTCCGGGCATCGGATTCAAAATGGGCAGGTGGCTGAGTTTAATTTGGTATGAAAAACGTCAAAAAATGGTAAAATCTTCCATTAGTTTTCCATGTTCTTGGTTAGAAATTGTGCAGAGTGCAGAAAGTTTCCACGATATTTTAGGTAAATTGTCCATTCCATAAAGTGCGAAAATATGGTATGTTATGAGCGTGGAAAAATATGTCTGCCGTGCATCAGACCACGCGGCATCCCTCAATTCATATAAGGAGCTGTGACCATGTATTTTCAGAAAAAACGCGTAATCGCCATGCTGCTGGCCGGCGGCCAGGGCAGCCGTCTGAAGGTTCTGACGGAGAAAACCGCCAAGCCTGCCGTCCCCTTCGGCGGCAAGTACCGCATCATCGACTTCCCCCTCAGCAACTGCGTCAACTCCGGCATTGACACCGTGGGCATCCTGACCCAGTATCAGCCTCTGGAGCTGAACGAGTACATCGGCAACGGCCAGCCCTGGGGTCTGAACAAGACCCACTCCTGCGCCCAGGTTCTGCCTCCCTACGAGCGCCACGACAAGAAGTCCGGCTGGTACAAGGGCACCGCCAACGCCATCTACCAGAACATCGACTTCGTGGACCGCTTCAACCCCGATTACGTCGTGGTTCTGTCCGGCGACCACATCTACAAGATGGACTACAGCGCCATGGTGGCCTACCACGAGAAGAGCGGCGCCTCCTGCACCATTGCCGTGCGGAATGTTCCTCTGGAGGAGGCCTCCCGCTTCGGCATTCTGAACACTAACCCCGACAATACCATCTACGAATTCGAGGAGAAGCCCGCCAAGCCCAAGTCCACCAACGCCTCCATGGGCATCTACTGCTTCACCTGGAGCGTCCTGCGGGAAGCTCTGCTCTTTGACGAGGACGATCCCAAGTCCTCCAACGACTTCGGCAAGAACATCATCCCCATGCTTCTGGCCGCCGGTCACAAGATGATGGCCTACCCCTTCGACGGCTACTGGAAGGACGTGGGAACCATCGACTCCCTGTGGGAGGCCAATATGGAGCTGCTGGGCAAGAATCCCGAGTTCCAGCTGCGCGGCGGCAAGAACTCCACCATCTACGCCCGGAACTCCGCTCTGCCCTCCTCCTATATTGATGATAAGGCCACCGTGGTCGACTCCTTCGTGGCCGAGGGCTGCGAGGTCTACGGCTCCGTTAAGCACTCCGTCATCTCCGTTGGCTGCACCATCGGCGAGGGCGCTCAGATTGAGGACGCCGTCATCATGCCCGGCGTTGTGGTGGAAGCCGGCGCCATCGTCCGCCACGCCATTCTGGGTGAGAACTCCAAGGTCTGCCGCAATGCGGTTGTGGGCGGCGCCTTCAAGCCCAAGGAAAAGAAGAAGATCAGCGTCACCTCCAAGGGCGCTGTGGTCGAAGCCAATGCCGTGCTGAAGCCCGGCGATATGCTGTAAATTAGGAGGATACCACGATGAACGTAATGGGTATTATCTTTACCAATGACGCAAGCTTGGGCGAGCTGACCAACAAGCGCACCATGGCGTCCCTGCCCTTCGGCGGCCGCTACCGTCAGGTGGACTTCGCCCTGTCCAACCTGAGCGATGCCGGCGTGCGCCACGTGGGCATCATCTCCCGCCACAACTACCACTCCCTGATGAACCACATCGGCGACGGCGAGGAGTGGGGCCTGGAGCTGGAGGAAGGCGGTCTGGAATTTCTGACCCCCTACGCTCAGTCCGCTACCCACACCTACCGGGGCAAGCTGGAATCCCTGGCCAACGCCATGGACTTCCTGGAGATCGGCTCCGATGACGAGCTGGTGGTCATGACCGATTCCGCCATTCTATCCAACATCGACCTGACCGCCGTGTTGAACGCCCACATCGCCTCCGGCAAGGACGTGACCGTGGTCACCAAGGCCGGCATCTGCAACGGCAGCAAGGTCATTGACCTGGCTGTGAAGACCGGCAAGAACGGCGAGGTTACCGATATGCTGGTGGACTACGCCGCCCCCGCCGACTACGCCGCTTCCATGGACATCTTCGTGCTGGGCAAGCAGTTCCTGATCCGCTCCGTCAAAGAGCTGATCGCCCGGGATAAGTTCCACATGGACCGGGATCTGGTGCTGGGCGGCTGGCAGCGGGGCGTTGTGTCCGTGAACGCCTTCCCCTTCGAGGGTGTTGCCATGTTCAACGAGTCCATCGGCGAATTCTACGAGAACTCTCTGGCCCTCATTAAGCCCGATATCCGCAAGGACATTTTCGACGGCCGTCACCCCATCTATACCAAGGTTCGCTTCCGCGTGCCCACCTACTACGGCGAGGACAGCCAGATTGACGGCGCGCTCATCGCCGACGGCTGCATGGTGGAGGGCAACGTGAAGGATTCCGTCCTGTTCCGGAACGTCACCGTGGAAAAGGATGCCGAGGTGGAGAGCTGCATCATCTTCAACGACGCCGTCATCGGCGAGGGCGCGGAGCTGAAGTACGCGATCCTCGACAAGGATGTCACCGTGACCCCCGGTGCCAAGCTCATCGGCACCCGGAACAATCCCGTCATCGTCAAGCGGGGTGAGACCGTATGAAGATTGCCGTCTGCGCCTCCGAGGGTGCTCCCTACTGTAAGTCCGGCGGTCTGGGCGACGTGATGGAAGCCCTGCCCGCTGCCTTGTCCCGCATTGAGGGCAACGAGGTGGCCCTGTTCCTGCCTTACTACTACAAGATCAAGAACAATGCCGCCTACACCACCGAAAAGGTTGCCGAGTTCCGGGTGTCTCTGGGCTGGCGGAAGCAGTACTGCGCCGTGATGAAGCTCACCAACCGGACCGACAAGGTTACCGTTTATTTTCTGGACAACGAATATTCTGTCGGCGGCCGCCCCGGCGCCATGTACGGCGACATGGACGAGGGCGAGCGCTTTGCCTTCTTCTTCCGGGCCTGCCTGGACGCCATGCTGGCGCTGGACTGCATTCCCGATATCATCCAGTGCAACGACTGGCAGTGTGCCCTGATTCCCGTGTACCTGAAGGCCCTTTACCGTGAGCAGCTGCCCAAGGTTCGGGTCATGTACACCATCCACAACATCGAGTATCAGGGCTGGGCCAACGCCTCCTTCTTTGACGATATGCTGGGTCTGCCCTGGGAGTACCGTCCCCGTCTGGACATGAACAACTCCGTCAACGTGATGAAGGGTGCCATTGAGACAGCCGATCTGGTCACCACCGTGTCCGAGACCTACGCCCGGGAGCTGATGTATCCCTACTACGCCCACGGCCTGGACAGCGTGCTGGCCGGCAACAGCTGGAAACTCACCGGCATCACCAACGGCATTGACGTGAACACCTTCAACCCCGAGACCTCCAAGTCTCTGCCCGCCCACTTCAACTGCGAAACCTTTGTGGAGGGCAAGGCCAAGTGCAAGGCCGCTCTGCAGAAGGAAGTGGGCCTGCCCGAGAAGCCCGACGTGCCTCTGATGGTCATGGTCACCCGTCTGGCCGGACACAAGGGTCTTGATCTGCTGTGCTACATCGCCCGGCGGCTCATGTGGGAGGAGGATGCCCAGCTGCTGATTCTGGGCACCGGCGAGGCTCAGTACGAGAACTTCTTCAAGGATCTGGCCAAGCAGTTCCCGGAGCAGGTCTCCGCCCAGATCACCTTCAATCTGGGTCTGGCCGACCGCATTTACGCCGGCGGCGACATCTACCTGATGCCCTCCAAGTCCGAGCCCTGCGGCCTGAGCCAGATGAACGCCATGCGCTACGGCACCGTACCCGTTGTCCACGCCACCGGCGGTCTGAAGGACACCGTACCTCCCTGCGACGCCAATGGCGAGGGCGGCCTGGGCTTCACCTTCCAGAGCTACAACGCCGACGACTTCTATGCCGCCATCAAGCGCGCCCTGGATCTGTACGCCAATAACAAGCCCGCCTTCCGCGCTCTGCAGAAGCGGGAAATGGAGATGGATTTCAGCTGGGACGTGCCCGCTGGACGCTACATGGAGCTGTTCAACAATATGCTTTCCTGGTAAGGTATTAACGACATAAGGACAGGGGCTCGCCCCTGTCCTTTTCCTGTTCTGTGAAAATTCTATTTGGCAGCACCGCATAATGGGGCAAAAGATTCGCTGAATCTCCTTGCCCCATTATGCGGTGTTGCCTTACCCGCTTTATGAAAAACCAGTATCAGAATTTGTATCCAGCTTCCAGCAGCCGGGTCAGGGCCTCGTTGGCTTCCTCGTCGGAAAACAGCCCCGTGTAGCGTTTGTCGATGGCTATGGCCTCCAGCGTCAGCTCCAGGTGTCCCTTGTCCTTGAGAGCGTTGAAGCCGTCGCTGAGCCGCCTGCCGGACAGGCAGCGGTGGGCCGATTTCATAGCTTCCTCCGCCGCAATGGGCCGGGTTTTCACGCCCAGTCCGGCGGCTTTTTCCCGGGCGGATACCCAGGCCGCGATGAATTTTTCTTCCATACTTCCTCCTTATTCCCGCCGCAGAGCCTCGATGGGGTTCAGATTTGCCGCCTGAATGGCAGGGAGCATTCCGAACACCACGCCGATGAGGGTGGAGAACACCACCGCCACGCCGATGGCGGGCACGCTGATGGACACGGGAATCTGCATGATTTTCGAGATGACCTGGGCCAGAATCACACCGCTGACCACGCCGATGACGCCGCCCAGACTGGTGAGCACCGCGGATTCCGTGAGAAATTGCAGCAAAATCCGCTTTTTCTTGGCGCCGATGGCCTTTTTCAGGCCGATTTCGCTGGTTCGCTCCGTGACGGACACCAGCATGATGTTCATGACGCCGATGCCGCCCACCAGCAGGGAGATACTGGCAATCCAGATCAGCTGGTTGTTGGTTGCCTGGGACATTTTTTGCAGCTGCTGGGCCTGTTCCAGCATATCCTCACTGCGGTAGTCCAGCTTGGCGGTGGTGTCCAGAATCTGCTTTTCCGTCAGGAGGTCTGCCGCTTCCTTGCCGGCTGTGGTCATGGCGTCGGTATTTTCCACCTTGATGGCCACGCTCTGAGGCTCGTCAAAGCGGTAGGCCGTAGGCCAGAGGCTGTCCGGAATGTAGACGTTTCCGGCAGACTGGTTTACATAAAGCTGGTAATCCTTCATGGAGTTGATCACCGGGGCGAACTCCTTGGACTGGGCCACCACACCCACCACAATGTAGGCGTCCCCCTGCAATTCCAGGGTTTTTCCCACCGGGTCCACGCCGCCGAAGAGGTTGGTGGCCACGCCGGTGTCCACCAGAATCACCTTTCTGTGGTTTACATAATCACTTTCCGTGAATCCCCGGCCGGATTTCACCTGATAGCCATAGACGCCGAGGAAATTCTCATCGATTCCGTAGAGTGTTCCGTTAAACTGGGTATTCTGATAGAAAAGCTGGTCAACATAACTCCGGGTATGATACAGGGACACCTGTTCCACGCCGCCGATTTTCTCCAAATCCTGCCGGGTCTCCTCGGTGATGCAGCGCACCCCCTCTGGGACGGGGTTCCAGCTCATGTCGTAGACCCGGCCCTCCTTGTTCAGCTGAACGGTGACCACGTTGTTGCCCGCGCCGATGAGATTTTCCTTGATCTGCTCGTTGGTGCCCTGAATGGTGGATACGATGGTGATGATGGAGGCGATGCCGATGATGATGCCCAGCATGGTCAGCACCGACCGCATTTTATGCCCCCAGATGCCCTGAAAGGCAAGTCCGATATTTTCCCGCATAGCCTTGCCTCCTTAGTAGCCGTACAGCGCCGACAGATCGCTCTCCACTGTGGCAGCGCCGGGCTTCACGTTCTTGCCGTAGGGGAAGGCTACATAATCGTCGGCGGTGAGGCCGCTGCGAATCTCCGTGTAGCTGCCCCACAGGGACTTGCCGGTGGTGACGGTCCGCTTTTCCAGTTTCCCGTTTTTCCCCCGGACGTAGACATAAGGCTCCCCATCGTCCGTGCGGAGGAAGGGGTTTTCCAGATAGATGCCGCTTTCCGCCTCCGCCGCGGAGTAGGTCACGCTGACATAGCTTCCCTCCTGCAGGTCGGCGGTGCCGTCAATAAACACCCGGAAGGGGTAGTAGGAGGCGTTTGGGTTGCCCATGCCGTTCCAGCCCTCGTCCTGAATGGGGAAGTCACCGATGGACTCCACCGTGCCGGTGTACATCATACCGGTGTTCCAGTCGTTGATGGACACCTCCTGTCCTATCTTCAGCTTATCCTTTTCCAGCTCGCTGACGCTGCCGCGGACATAGAACCCGCCGCCGCCGGAGACCTTAAGCATGGGCAGCTTATTCTGCCGGGCCTCCTCTTCCGTGAGCAGGCCCACCACCACGCCGTCCAGGGTGGCCCGGATGCTGCCGTCGCTGAACTCCCGCAGCATCAGGTTATACTCGGACTGGGTGATCACGGCGTCAGCTGTCAGGTCTTTGATTTTCTTCTCCTGCTCCCGGCACAGCTTGGCGATCTCCGCCGCCGTCATGCCGCTGCCGTAGTCGATGTCGGGGTAGGAAGGGGCTTCCTCCTCTTTTGCAAAGGGGTCTATGCTCGCATCCACATCGTAGAATCGCATTCCAAAGCTCGGGTTAGAGCTGTCACCGTAAACGGTCACTTGAATTCCCTGCCATGTCACATAGGGTGCGAACTGCTGATCGCCCTCTGTAACCCGGAGCACCATGTAAAAGTCACCGATGGACGGTTTTTCCACGGTGTTCTCAGTGACAACCAGTGTAAATTCACATTTTGCAGAATAGCTTGTGCCGTCTGCGGAGGAATACGTTGCGGTAACAGCATATCTGCTCTCTCCTGCCTTCTCAGCTGCTCCGTGCAGAAAATAACTGCGTCCGGCTTCTACGCCGGTCAGCTGACTGTCTTCAGAACGACAGGTCCATTGCATTTTCCCCTTTGGGTTGTCGTCATTGTCTATAGTAAAGCTGAACGGCAGGGACACTGGGTCACCCTGTTTGGCAATCACCTTACCATCGACAATTTTCGGGCAGTTTAAAACAGGATTGCTAGGTTTTAGAACATAGGTATAAACCGCAGTGATGCTCTGTCCTGCCTGCACAGTGACCGTAGAGTGCTGTTCACCGTTAACAGAAAAATACTGAAAATAATAGTCTTTATCAGACCATGGCCTTTCGCTGCCTATATTTTCCGAGGAAAGAACATCACCTTCCCAACACGACGCAGATTCCGAACCCACCTCAGCCCAGACACCGGAAGTGGTTATCTCCCGGAAAGAAATCGAATATGAAACCGTCTGCGGTGGCGTGACTGTGCATAAATTTGGCTTTTCATCCGGTTTTGGGGGTTCATCCAGTTTTTGGGGTTCATTCGACTTCGGTTCTTCTGGTTCCGGATTCTCCTCGGTTTGCGGTTTTTCCACCGGCTTCGGGTCTTCCTCCGGCTTCGGGTCTTCCTCCGGTTTCGGGTCTACTATCTGCTTCGGTTTCTCGTTCTGATCCGGTGTCCCTTCCTGGGAATCCTGAGGCAAAGCCGATGCGCTGGAGGTATCCCCTCCGGTAGGCTGTGTTGCGTTATAGGCGCGAACTTTGTTATAGACGGCATTCAGAAGGTTGCTGTCCAATTCCGTTTCACCCAATGCCCAGCAAATGACAGGGATATCTTTGCTTTTGCCAATCTGCTTGTCATCAAGTCCGTCTATCTGGGGTGCCCGAGTGTCATGCGTCTTGTCCAATTTGTCACCCCAGTCCACCTCAACGATTGGGACAGAAACATCCACATCCCCCATAGGTTCCAGCTTGTTGATCCGGGCCAGTTCCTCCTGGGCCTCCCGAACCTGCAGGTTGGCCTTCTCCACGTCCAGCCGCTTGCGCTCCAATTGCAGCTCCGACAGGGTGGTGTCGTAGGTCATGAGGACATCGCCCTTCTTCACCTCGTCCCCTTCCTTCACCTGTACTCCGGTGATGGTCTGGGTGTCGGACAGAAACACCGTCTGAATCCGGTCGGTGGTGACGGGGCCGTAGCTCTCCTGATTGTCGCCCCAGAACTCCGTCATGCCCACCATGGAGAAGGGGTACACCCCCACCGGCTCTCCCCGGCCCCGGAGGCCGAAGACCACGCCGCCGAGGATGGCCGCGGCAGCGACCCCCGCAGTGACGGAAATCACGGTCTTTTTCGTCTTGACGCTAAGCTTTTTCATCCTGTTCCTCCTGGGTTCTCAGCTCGCCGTCTAGAATTCGGTAGGTTTTGTCCGCGCAGGCGGCGATGGAGGGTTCGTGGGTGATCATGATGATGGTCATACCCTCGCCGCTGAGACGGCGGAAAATTTCCATGATCTGCTGGCCCGCCTTGGTGTCCAGTGCGCCGGTAGGCTCGTCCGCCAGAAGCAGCTGGGGATTTCCCACGATGGCACGGGCGATGGCCACCCGCTGGCACTGGCCGCCGGAGAGCTGGTTGGGCAGGAAATGAATCCGCTCCCCCAACCCTACGGCCTTCAGCGCTTCCTCCGCCCGGGCTCGCCGCTCCTTTAACGGCACATCGGCATAGAGAAGGGGCAGAGCTACGTTGTCCACCGCCTCCATTTTGGGAAGCAGATGGAAGGACTGGAAGACGAAGCCGATGTGCTTGTTGCGCACCTCTGCCAGATCGTCATCGCTCAAATCCTTCAAATCCCTGCCCTCCAGAATGTAGCTTCCCGAGGTGGGCACGTCCAGACAGCCGATAATGTTCATCAAGGTGGTCTTGCCGGAGCCGGAGGGGCCCATGATGGCAAGATAGTCCCCCTTTTCCACGGTGAGATTGATATTTTTCAGCACCCGCACAGGCTCCCGGCCCTGCTGGTAGTCCTTACAGATGTCCTTTAGCTCCAAAATCGGCATCACATTCCACCGCCTTCCTCCACCACCGGTTCCATCACCGGCTCGGTTTCGACAACCGGCTGGTCGTGGGTGGTGGGAGCGCCGGGTTGGCACAGCTCCGGGTCGGGATAGGCAATGTAGTCCTCCAATGAGAGGCCTTCCGTAATCTTCTGCACGTCGGTCATGGGGTCGTAGTCTCCCAAGGTGACCGCCCGCTTTTCCAGCTTGCCGCCCTTTTCCGCCCAGACATAGGCGGAGCCGTCCTCGTTGTAGCACAGGAACGCGCCGCTGATGCCAACACCCGGGGCGTCGTCGCCGGTATCCAGCTCGATGTACAGGTGCTGGCCCAGCATCAGCCCATCGGTGGAATCCAGCGCCACATAGAAGGGGTACTTGCTGGCGGTGCTCATTTCATCGCTGGCTATACCCATGTTGCGGTCGGTCTCGCTGCCCTGGGAGGGGTTCTCGTAGTCCACCAGGGTGACGCTGCCCGTCCAGACTGTATTGTCATCCGTCCGGGGCACCAGCTTCACCCGGTCCCCTTCTTTCAGGCTGCCCCGCTGCAGCTCTCCCAGCACGCCCTTGACCCGGTAGGAGCCGGACTGCTGAATGACGATGTAGGCCGCGGGCTTGCCGTCGGAGCCGGTGGTGTCACTTTCATTGATCTTCTGCACCCGACCGGTGATGGGAGACACCACGGTGGAATTGTCCAGCAGCTCCTGGGCCTTCTTCACCTCGTCCTCCTTGGTTTTCAGCTTCAGCTCCGCTTCCTTCTGATCCACCTGGGCGGACTGAATCTCCACGGTGTACTGCAGCCTTGCGGTGCCGCTGACGGTGTCCCGTTCCTTCTCCAACGTGGCGATTTTCTGCTTGTACGTCTCGATACTGCTTTTCAGCTGCTGCAATTCCAGATTTTTCTTGTCCAGATTCAGCTGCAATTCCTCGGTGTCGTAGCTGAAAAGGGCCTGTCCCTCCGTTACGTCATCGCCTTCCTTGACCAGCAGCTCGGCAATGGTCTTATCCGCGTCCCGATTGATTTCCGCGGTGTGCTCGGATACCACCATCCCCAAAAAGCGGTTTCCGGGAGCGATGCCCCCCATAGCCGCCAGCCGTTCCACCGACTGCACATACACCGCAGTACCGTCGCTGCCACAGGCGGAAAGGGTCAGACACAGGGCGCAGACCAGCAGCCCGGCAAGTTTCCGTTTCATAACATCGAACCTCCAGAGTCATTCACTGTATTAACTGTATTATACGAGTTTTTTCTGTCGGAATCAACTACCCGGTGTTTAAGGTTTGCTTAAGGCGGCATGAATTTTTTTCTTGCGGCGGAAATAAATAGAAAAATGCCATTACAAATCAGTAACAAAGGTCATTGATTCGTAATGGCAGTTCTTTTACTGTTTGTCCTCCGTCCGCTGGGAGATGATGAACCGGGGGCGAGCCTTGGTTTCCATGTAGATTTTACCCACATACTCACCGATGACGCCCAGGCAGATCAGCTGGATACCCCCCAGGAAGCAGGTGACGATCAGGGAGCTGGCCCAGCCGCTGACCACGTTGCCGGTGAAATAGGACACCAGCGCGTAAATGATCAGGGCGAAAGCAGCCAGGGAAATGAACACGCCAAGCCCGGTGATAATGCGGATGGGCTTGATGCTCAGGCTGGTGATGCCGTCAAAGGCCAGCGCCAGCATTTTTTTCAGGGGATAATGGCTCTCGCCGGCGATGCGCTCATGGCGCTCATAGTAGACGCAGGTGCTCTTGAATCCCACCAGCGGGAACATACCCCGGAGGAAGATGTTGACCTCCCGGAAGTTCGCAAACTCCTTCCGCGCCCGGCTGGACACCCGCCGGTCGTCCGCGTGGTACAACCCCGAGTCCGCGCCCCGCGCCAGCATGACCTTGTAGAAGCTCTCGGCGGTGAAGCGCTTGAAGAAGGTATCGGTATCCCGTTTGCTGCGCACGCCGTAGACGATCTCCGCACCGGACAGGTATTCGTCCACCATGGCATCCATGGCATTTATGTCGTCCTGCCCATCGCAGTCGATGGAGATGGTGATGTCGCACTTGTCCTTGGCCTCCATCAGGCCTGCCAGCAGGGCGTTCTGATGGCCCCGGTTCCGGCTCAGGCAAATGCCCATGTAGTGCTCGTCCTCTTTGGCAAGCTGACAAATGAGATTCCAAGTATTGTCTTTGCTGCCGTCGTTGACGAAGAGCACCCGGCTGTCGGGGCTGATTTTTCCCTGTTGGGACAGGGAAAGCAGCTTGTCCCGGAACAGCGGCGCAGTGATGGGCAGCACCGCTTCCTCGTTATAGCAGGGAATGACGATGTAAAGAACAGAATTCATAGGGCTACCTCCATTGTATCGTTACTCTAATATGGGCAGGGAATACCGCCAATTGGACTCCATTGACTGAACCGTATTCACGGTGATTTCCCGCCGAAGCAGACCGTGCTCCAGGAGACTGGTTGCCATACGCGGGCCAAGGAACCGGGTAATGAAGGGTAAGCCGTTTTCATTGGAGGTCACCGGAATTTCCAGCGTGATTTCGTCCAGGCCCTGCTCATCGGAAAGAAGAATCACATCTATAAGATCCTGCATGATTTCGTTGCAGATAATGGGAGACAGATTGGAGAAATTCGGCTCCAGATAGGTGACGCCGATTGTGTTGCACTCGCAGACCAATACACACAGCGCGATGGGGACAACGTACAGGGTCTTGGGCAGTTTTTGCAGCAAATAACCAAAGCACAGCATCACTACCAGCAGCGCGTAGAAGCAAAGCGGAAAGAGGTATTCGATGCGGTTGACGCTGCCGTTCATCACAGCGGAACACAGCAGAAGAATGTATACACCCATGGCGCCAAAGGCTACCAGCCCCAGGCACAGCAGCCTGCGGAAAGCCCGGTCTTCCGGTGCGGCGCCCCGGGAGCGAAGGAGCAGGATCAGCGAGGCGCCCGCAATCAGAGCGCTGACGGCAGGCCATACCCAGCGGCAACGGAAAACGAGCCCTGCGAGTCTGCGGGCGTTGAAAGCCAGGTTTGCAGCCAGGTTCCTGTCGCTGGGGGTAAGAGAGGCAGCACGTCCGCCGCTCAGCTCCAGAAGGGCACTGAGCAGCCACACACAGAGGATACCCAGAAAAATGAAGTTTTCCCGAACAACGTCCCTCCAATCCGTCTTCTGTTTCAGAAGGTTCAGTCCATTCAGCAGCACGACGGCACCGGCGTAGCAGGCAAGAATGCCGCTGTCCGGCAGATTGGAGAATATGGCCAGAAAAAGCAAGAAAAGGAACAAGCCCATTTTTCCGGGGCTGCAGGATGAGAGAAACTCCGAAAACCGGGGATTTCCGATCATCCACATTACCAGACTGGCATTGAGAACCCCGGGAATCAAATAGTAACAGTAGCAGGTCAGATCGTAGCAGTAGAACAGATAGGTGTTCCCAACGACTCCGGTTCGGAACATGACAAAGTGGGCAACGAGGAACAGGGAGGAGGAGAGAATTGTGCCGGCAGTGGATAAGTGGAACAGCCGCCGCATCATGCAGGTGAAGGAATAGATGTAAAGGGTGAGAAACAGGGAAACCACAAAACCATAGGTCAGCGTCATGGAGCGCAGATAATCGCCAAGCAGAGGATAGACCAGATGGGCAGCCAGTGAGCCGCAGAAAGGCGTCAAAATCTCGGGTAGTATTCTGCCGGGGTTCCAGTAAGACGGCAGCGGAACGGCCCTGCGGGGATAATGAATAAAGGCCCAGTCGTCCACGTCAAAAACGGTAAGCGGATGAATCCGGGTGAACCAGACTAGGAAAAATCCGAAGGCCAGCAAATACCAAATCAGCTCTGGGGGGGTGGCTTTAATCTTTTTCATGTTTATCTCTCCCAATCAGACGTCCATAACGTGAACCACTTCCGTGGGACCTTCCAGCTCGATGGAGGTGATGGTCTCCCCCTCGCCGCCGATGGTCACCTTCAGCGTGCCGCCCCGATTGTGGGCGGTCAGCGTATTCCGGGGCAGCTCTCCATTCAGCCATAGTACGGAGGCGGTGGAGCCGCAGCCGGTGCCGCAGGCCAGGGTAAAATCCTCCACGCCCCGCTCAAAGGTCAGCACCCTTACCTCGCCGGGAGCCAGAACCTGATAGAAATTCACATTGGCCCCCTTGGGGAAAGCGGTGTCAAAGCGCAGAGCGCGCC
The DNA here is from genome assembly GCA_946011705.1 of uncultured Clostridia bacterium. Taxonomy (GTDB): domain Bacteria; phylum Bacillota; class Clostridia; order Oscillospirales; family Oscillospiraceae; genus Faecousia. Next base: position 14,595 of record CAMGCA010000003.1, read on the forward strand.
TCCGTTCCCGCAGCGCATCGGCATCGCCCCAAAGATCGCCTTTGTACTCCGCGACGGCGTGGGGCACGCCGGGGTTGCCCAGCTCCACATAGGCGATGTCCCCCTTGCGGCGCAGGTCCAGAACGCCGGGGTTGTTCAGCTTTACCCGGTACTGGGTTTCACTGAGACGCTTGCCGGGTACCAGCCCCGCATCGGTTTCCACCACCATGTTTTCTCCCGCAATGCCATGATCAAAGGCATAGCGGCAGATACACCGGGCACCGTTGCCGCACATCTCGCCCCGGGAGCCGTCGGCGTTGTAAAAATGAAGCTTAAAATCCGCCTTGTCGGAATTGTCCACCGCCATAAAGCCGTCAGCGCCAGTTAGTTTACATAATTCCAGAGCCAGCGCGGAAAAATCCAGACTTTGCCCCCGGGCATCGATGACCATGAAGTCATTGCCCGCGCCGTTCATATAGGTTACGGTCATGTTGCTTCCCCCTTGGAACAACTTGTCATCCTGAGCGAGCAAAGCGAGTCGAAGGATCTGCGCACTTACGGTAGCGCGATACTGTTCATTCGGTGTGTAGATCCTTCGACTCCGCAGCCTACAGGCTGCTCCGCTCAGGATGACAAGCGTGTTACTTTTCCAAAATGCTCTCCATATTATACAGCCCCACGGGCTTGCCAAGCATGAACCGGGCGGCATCCACCGCGCCGTCAGCCAGCATAGCCCGGGTCACGGCCTCGTGCTTCAGCGTCAGCTGCTGTGTACCGGTGTGGAGGATGACCTCGTGGACACCCACCACCGTGCCCATGCGCAGGGCGGAAATGCCGATTTCGTCCTTGGTGCGCTTGCACTCACCGGAGCGGCCGCAGTTGGCCCAGGCGTTGGGACGGACCTCCTTCACGGCATTGAACAGCATCAAGGCTGTGCCGCTGGGAGCGTCCACCTTCCGGTTGTGGTGGGCCTCCACGATCTCAATGTCCGCGTCGGGGAAGTATTTGGCGGCTTCCTTGGCAAGGCGGCACAGCACCGCGATACCCAGACTCATGTTGCCGCTGAAAAATACGGGAATCTCCCTGGCGGCGGCATAGATCAGGGCCTTTTCCTCCTCGGTGTGGCCGGTGGTACCGATGACGGCAGCCGCGCCGATCTTTTTCGCATAATCCAGAACGCCGGAAATGGCGGTGTGATGGGAAAAGTCCACCACCACATCGGCTTTTACGGCTCCCAACTCGTCAAAGGTCTTGGGAACGCCGTTTTCTCCGTCGATGCTGACCTTTCCCACAACCTCTTCTCCGAGAATGCCGCAGATCAGCTTGCCCATGGCGCCGTTGGCGCCGCAAATCACTGCCTTCATACGTTAATACCCAGCTTTCTCATTTCGGCAAACAGCACAGCCTTAGTGGCGTCCTCCATGGGGGTCAGGGGCAGCCGCAGGGTGTCGGTGCCGAAGCCCAGGGCGGCGGTACCGGCCTTGGCGGGGATGGGGTTCACCTCGCTGAACAAAGCGTTAATCAGGGGCAGCAGGTCGCACTGCATTTTCGCCGCGGCGGCGTAGTCCCCGGCCTTGCAGGCATCGGTCATGGCAACGGCCTCCTTGGGAGCCACGTTGCTCAGCACGCTGATGGTGCCCTTGCCGCCCATGGCCATCATGGCGACGGTGAGGGCATCCTCGCCGGAGTACACATCGATCTTATCGCCGCACAGGTGCATGATCTCCACCATCTGGGCCATGTTGCCGGTGGCTTCCTTGATGGCCACGATGTTGGGATGCTCGGCAAGCCGTGCAACGGTCTTGGGCTGCAGGTTGCAGCCGGTGCGCCCGGGGACGTTGTACAGGATCATGGGCACGGTAGAAGTGTCGGCAACGGTGGTGAAGTGCTTGTAAAGGCCGTTCTGAGTGGCCTTGTTGTAGTAGGGGGTCACCACCAGAATGGCGTCCGCGCCCACTTCGCAGGCGGCCTTGGTGTTGGCAAGAACGTGCTCGGTGTTGTTGGTGCCGGTGCCGGCGATGACGGGAACCCGCTTTGCCACCTTCTCTACGGTGTAGGCGATGACCTTCTTCTGATCTTCCGGCTCGATGGTGGCGTTCTCGCCGGTGGTGCCCATGACCACCAGGGCGTTGATGCCGTTTTCAATCTGGAATTCGATGAAGCGGCCCAGGGCTTCGTAGTCAATGGAGCCGTCCGCGGCCATGGGGGTGACAATGGCGGTAGCCATACCGGTGAAAATTGTGTGCTTCATATTCTTATCTCTCCAAGAGTATAGTTTATTTCGTAGGGGCTAGACGACATATTGATTAAAATACTCGTACAGTGGGGTCAGTTTTTCAAAAAAGTCCTTCACTTCGTCCTCCAGCTGGGGGCCGAAGAGCTTTTCTCCCGGCTCGAGGCTGCGGGTGCAGCCGATCTCGCCCTTCCAGGCGAAGTAGGGGGCGAGAGCCGGATTTTCGGGAACCTTCGGGCGCTTGTAGCACTGGGCGACGACGGGAATGCCTACGGCTTCTTCTGTGTCACGAATCAGCTTCAGGAATTCCTCGGGTTTGGCGGAAATCCGGTTCCGAAAATCCTCCAGCACGGCGGTGCGGGGCTTCCAGTAGAAGAAGCCGTAGGACGCCCCCTCCGGGGTGATCTCAAAGTACAGGCAGGGATTTTCCGCCCACCACTGCACCTCCTGCCGGATGCACAGCCACAGGCTTTCCTTGTAGGGCGTGGGCGGGTGCATCCGGGCATCCCGGTAGATGCGGCTGACCTTGAGAATATTACCGGGTTTTTCCAGAAAGGGCTCGAATACCGCCTGGCCCAGGGCCTTCATGGGCTCATAAAGGCAGTCGGTGTACTGCTTTTTGTGCTCCAAAAACCAGTCACGGTTGTTATTCATGCGGATTCCCCAGAGGAAATCCACGGTTTCCGGGGTAAAACCGGTAAACATAGGCGTTTTTCCTTTCAGCGCAGAGTCATGCCGGATGGATGTCCTACTTTTTGTGGGTTTTGTAGATGACCTGGTAGAGGTTTTTCGTCTTAACCGGGCGATCCTCAACTTCAAAGACATACCGCTGGCAGGCGTTGAGAATCCGGGTGCCCTGATGCTCGATTTCCCTGGGAATCTGGTGGTTGTAGGAGGTATGTACATGGCCGTGCACCAGAATCGGGGGGTGGTATTTTTCAATCAGCTCCACCAGCGCGTCAAAGCCCCAGTGGGCCGGGTCCTCGTCGTCCCCCAGTCCTGCCGGGGGCGCGTGGGTCACCACGATGTCCACGCCGCCCATGCGCTTCAGTTTCCACCTGAGCTTCGCGATGCGCCTGCGCATCTGCTTGTCGGAGTATTGGTGGGGGCCGGGGTGATATCGCCGGCAGCCGCCCAGACCCAGAATCCGGATACCGTTGTACTCCACGATGTGCCCATCGATGCAGTCGCAGCCCTCCGGGGGAACCTGATCGTAGTTTACGTCGTGATTGCCGTGAACATACAGCACCGGGCATTTGGCCATGGTCACCAGGAAGCTGAGATATTTAGCGTTCAGGTCGCCGCAGGAGAGAATCAGGTCGTAACCGTCCAGCCGTCCGGGGGTGTAAAAATCCCAGAGAGCGGGGCACTCCTCATCGGAGATGGCCAGAATCTTCACGGATAACAGCCTCCTTTTCCGGTGGAATGGAATCCCGGTAGATGCCCAGCTGGCGAACCATCTTCTGGGCGATTGGGAGGATCTCCTCGAAGGGCGGGATGGAGCCCACCACGTTGTCGCACAGCCAGTCCATGTGCAGCACTTCCTCCGGGGTGAAGTGGACGGTGCCGTCGTTTTTTACCGTGCCGTCCTGGGCCACGATCCGGCGGAAGAAGGGATCAAGCGTGCCATTTGCGATGTTGGTTTTCAGCAGATCCGCCATTTTCCGCAGGCCCTCGGGCAGCTTGTCGGACAGCTCCACGCCGATGACGCCGCTGTCCATGCCCAGCCAGAAATTCAAGGCAGTGGTGTCGGTCTTGTCCCGCTTCCAGCCACCGGAGAGAATGCTGCGGATGACGAATTCATAGAATTTGCCCCAGACCCACACAGGACTGCCGAGGGAGATGAGACCACCCCGGCTGTCCATCAGGTAGGTGCCGTAGCTGCAGAAGTCCAGATACATTTTCGACTGGGTGGGGGTGTCCCGGTTGGATACAATCCGGATGCCGTCGGCCAGGAAATCCGCCTGGGGAGTGCCTGCCACACAGGACCACCGCAGCTCGATCTGCGCCCGGGGATTGGTCATCTGGGCGCCCAGGGCGAAGGCGTTGATGGAGGCAGGCTCACCGAAAATGGGGTAGGAGGCGATGTAGCCAATGCGGTCATCCCCCGCCATGGCACCGGCGATGGCGCCGGTGATGAATTTGCCCTCATAGATCCGGCCGTAGTAGGTGCGGATGCTGGAATAGGCCTGATCCACGGAGCAGTTGAGGAAGCGCACCTTGGGGTATTTCACGGCGGCCTTCAGGGTGGCGGTGCTTAAGGGTGGAGCAGTGGTAAAGACCACCTGCGCACCTTCTGCCACGGCCTGCTCAATCTTGCTTTCGGCAGCCTCCGGGGTGTTGGCGTCAAAGTAGCTGCGCACGGCGATTTTGTCGCCGAAGACCTGCTCGATGTGAGCACGGCCATCCTCGTGGCCCAGCACCCAGGCGCTCTGGCCGGGGTTCAGCTGGTGGATGAAGGCTACATTCAGGGTGTCCAGGCCTGAGACCAGCCGGGTGACCAGATTGGTTTTCGTGCTGTCCTCGGCCTTGGTCTGCACCTTGACGGCGTCCTCCTTGGTGGAGGACACCACATCGTCCCACAGAGCGGCAACGCTCTTTTTCAGCTCCGCGGAGGAGAGCTTCCCCAAATCCGTGTAGGGATACAGCTCCAGCCACAGGAGCAGGGCCTCGCCGGGGAGCACGTCCTCCTTCCGGGCGTCCATGGACAGGAAGGCATCCCGGAAATAGTGGAAGTAGGCCCGGAAGGTGCGCCGCTCGTCTTCCGTCCAGGGGTCGCCCATTTTCTTGTCCAGATGGCCCAGAAGCTTGGCGTAGTCGCCGGGGCGGCGGAACTGGACGCAGTAGAGCTTGGCATCCTTGTAAAAGTCCAGAAATTCGTAGTAGGCCCGAATCCGGGGCTCGTCGGACATGGGGGGCATGATCCGGCGGACATTGCCGGGAATCCGGGGAGCGTCATAGTAGCGAAGCACGCTGACCCGCTTGTTGCCCTCCTGCACATAGAAATTGCCCAGGTATTCGTAGCACAGAATGGGGTCGGTGATGCCCGTGTCACCCAGATGGGCGGCGCACAGGCTGATCCATTTCATGGCGAATTCGCTTTTGGGTTCCAGCAGGGGCTTAAATGTGGGGGTAAAGGCGGTGATGCGGCCGGCGGACTTGGTGCCCACGATCCGTTCCGCGGGAATCTCGACAAGGCCCACATCCACCACGGTTTCGGCGGTGTTTTCCGGCAGCAGCTCGTCCAGTACAGCGGGATGTGTGGGCTTGCCGGCGGCGGTCAGCTCTTTGAGCTCTTTCTGACCAGCCTTCAGAGCCTGGATGTATTCATCTGTCGCCATTTGTGTATTCATGGCAGCCTCCAAACCATATGAATTGACTATTACATATCAGCATATATCATATACTAAAACTGCCGTTTTTTCAATTGGATTATGGAATTTTTCACAATTGTGCAATTCCGTAACGGACAAGCGTCTGTCTTTGGCGAACATGACGAGAGAAAGAAAGCCCGGAAGGAAATTCCTTCCGGGCGGGGGTATTAACCATAGGGGTGCAGGGGTGAGGACAGGAGCTTGCGCAGGGATTGGCTGATCTCCTCTACAGAGCTGTCATAGCCCCGGACGTGCCAGTCCAGCATCATACCGAACAGCCCGGAGATAAAAAATATCTGGGTGTCCCGATCCCAGCTAAGCAGATCCGGGTACACATCCGTCAGGGAGGATGGGTTGTAGGTCAGCACGAACCGCGCCACCCGATCCATCAGCAGAGCGTTGCATTGGCTGCGGTCCAGGGCATCCAGCAGCGGTTTCTGCTCCTTCCAGTAGGAGAAGAACCGGGGCAGCGGCTCCATTTCCGGCTCGTAGGCCTCGAAGCCCCCCAGCGCATGGTCAATCAGCGCGTAGAGCACGTCGTTCTTATTTTCAAACAGCCGGTAGTACACCTTCCGGGACAGACCGGCCTCCCGGCAGATGTCGCTGATGGTGACATCGTCGTAATTATGCTGGAGGGCCAGCCGCAGAAACGCCTGCTCCAGTACCAGCTGATTTTTCGCGCTCTTTTCCGTGATACAGAGTTTATACATAACCGCGCACTTCCTTTCCTCAAACAGAAAACGGATGGACTGCATCTGAACAGAAACCATCTCATACCCGATACAGGGGCACTAAGCCGGTACTAAGCGGTTATGAATATGATAACACGATAAGATTATACCATATAAAGTATTTTGTCAATTGATTTTCAAATAAAAACGAAAAGTTGTGAGAAATTCATAGAAATGCATTACATTTTGGAGAAAATAAGCGAGAAGTTGGATGGGGCAGGGACAACATGGGTCATTTTGTCTGCGGAAATTCCACGAAAAATGAACAATCTGGCCCTATTTGCGCATCCTGGACAGCCAGGCGTGATCTTCGGACATAGAAAAATACGGGAATTGTGTGTCCAGCCTATTGACACGGAAGGTCTAATGTATTAGAATTACTATGTACTAATACATTAGACCAAGGAGGCGTACCATGCCGACACCGAAAATATTTGAAAGCGAGTACCGATTCTGTTTGATTCTCTGGCAAAACGAGCCGATCAAAAGTACAGAGCTTGCGAAACTCTGTAAGGATAAGCTGGACTGGTCCAAGACCACGACCTATACCGTTATCAAACGACTCTGTGAAAGAGGCGTCATCCAGAACGAGAACACAATCGTGACCTCTATCGTTTCCAAGGAGGAAGCGCAGCTCAGCGAACTGGACGAAATGGTGGATAAGAAATTCGAGGGGTCTCTGCCCGCATTTATTGCTGCCTTTGGACGCCGGCAGTCTCTGAGTGATGCTGAGATCGAAGAAATCCGTCGGATCATCCAGCGGTAAGGCAGGTGCGCTGTGGAAGCTTTCTTCTTAAAACTCGTGGATATGAGTATGACTGCCAGCTGGCTTGTTCTGGCCATCACAGCTGTCAGATTCCTTTTTCGCAGGATTCCCAAATGGATTTCCTGTCTGCTGTGGGCGCTTGTGGCGCTCAGATTGCTTTGCCCGTTTTCCATAGAGAGTGCATTCAGTCTGGTTCCGGATACAGAGTTTCAAGCGTCAACAATTTCAGAAGTACAGAGCAGAGGACAAATCATCGATTCTTCGGGAAACGTTGTTCTGGAGAAAGGCGTGGCTCCGGTTCCGCGGGGTAAAGGACAGATCCTTGATTCCAGCGGGAATGTGGTGTTGGAACGGCCAATGGATTTGACGCCTGACAGCAGTTCGGCGCAGACATGGGTTCCCATTCTTTCCGGAATCTGGATCGTTGGTCTTGGAATTATGCTCGCGTACGTTTTGATAAGCTATTTGCTTTTGAAACATAGGGTAGCGACTTCTATTCCTATCGAAAAAAATATCAAGCGGAGCGAGTTTGTGGATACGCCATTTGTGCTGGGTCTGATTCGCCCTGTGATCTATCTGCCTGCCCGGATGAATGTAGAAGACGTTCCCTATGTCATTAATACCATTTTATCCTGCGCTTTGCGCGCAGGCCGCCAGTGGCGGCGAGAAATGTATGGACTACGTTTTTCAGCGGCGATGCCGCTGACCGTGAGACCGCGGTCTCATAAAACGGTATTTAACTGTTTTATGAAAAACTAGGGAAACTCTGATTTAATCCGCACTACCATAGAGGTTCCAGATATGGTATA
>CAMGCA010000004.1 GCA_946011705.1 uncultured Clostridia bacterium
CTTAACTCCATTACAAATAGTCCTTTAATCTCGTGCCCAAAATTACCATTGGATGGCTGTCCACTTCCAGCATAAAGGTAAATCCTGCCGTCATCGTCCACCAACACAGCCGGGTCAAAAAGGAACCAATCCTCAGGATTCGAACCGTATACCCTTCCGTCCGGGAAATGAACGTCTCCCAGGTATTCAAATTTTCCCGCAGGCGTATCACAGACAGCAACAGAAGCAATTGAAGAATTCTGGACGGAATAAAATAGATAATACTTTCCATCTGTCCCCTGAACCACATCCGGTGCATAGTAAAGAAGATTTTTCGTGTTCCACGGCGTTTGGTCTTTCCGAAAAATAATGCCCTCATAACGCCAGTCGGACAGATCGTCTTCCGGAGCCGACCAAGAGACATAATCATTAACACAGTATTCCTTGCTACCAAACCGATCATGACTTCCGTAGATATAAACACGGCCATCAAACAAACGAGGTTCTGCGTCCGGAATATACTCCCAACTGGGCAGATATGGATTGAAGCATTGTCGTTTCACGAAGGATTTCCTCCTTTATTTCTTAATATATATGTGGTACAATCGAAACACACAGGGGTGATTCACATGGAAAATGTCTTACATTTGTATTTTCAAAACACCGACGAAATCAGGCAACAAGATGGATCCTTTATTGTCAACTTCTTGAGCAATCGGACCGCAGACAGAGATTATTATTCGAAACTATCCGTAGCAACAAGCATCCATACCCAGGAAGAGTATCTTTTCTCAAATTACATGGATCAGAATTCTTTCTGTCTCCACACCCCAGCAGAAAGTGCATTCTTCGCGGAAACTTACCTACACAAGCACAACTTTTTTGAGCTGATGTACATCATGCGGGGAAGTGCTTCCGTAATGATTGAAGATGAAGAAGTAACCTATACCAAAGGGAATCTATGCTTAATGAACCGCAACACCATGCACCGCGAGACAGATATGTCCGATGCAGACATCCTGTATATCAGTATTGATCCGTCCTTGATTGTCCAATGGCCGAAGGGAGTGGCACAGCCTTTTCAATATAAAAGCATTCTCAACCGTTTTTTTACTGAAAATCTATCTGAGCGGACCGGAAGCAAGCGTGACTATGTAGATTTTCGGCTGCTTGGAGAGGATCAGATCCCCAGTATTGCGGAGGAGATCATTGCAGCATATACGAAAAAGCGGATCGGTTATCAATTTGATATCTATTCGTCATTGCTTCGGCTCTTTGCCGCACTGGAAAATCCAGAACTATATAAAGCAACTTATATATCTCTGGGTTATGGCCGGGAGCTGGTCACGTTGGAAAAAACCAAACAAATCATTGAAGAACGCCACGGTGTTATACGTAGGACAGAACTAGCCAGAGAGGTGAATTATTCCTGCGAATATATTTCTCGAATCATCAAGGCCCATACCGGATATACCCTCAAAGCCTATTGCCAGAAAGTACAAATGCAGGAAGCGGCCCGGCTTTTGAAGAGTACCGATTTGCCTGTCAGCAAAATAGCTGCCTCGCTGGGATATGAAAACCGCACACAATTTTACAAAGTATTTCAGACGGAATATCAAATTGTTCCGACTGAATACAGGAAAGCCATTCGTGCGAAAAAGTAAAATGAATCTTTTTACGGAACTAGGAGAACCGGTTCAAACTGGTTCTCCTTATTTATAGAATCAATTCTTTCCGTTTTTCTCAAAAAAAGCTTTCATTTCAAGGCGGATCTGGTTTGTTATGGGATATTTCTTGTAGATAATCACGGAGATAATACCAAGAACAGCCGGCACCAATCCCATAATTACGATAAACCAGTCCAGCATGACAGGAATCTGGGAGACATCACCTGCGAAGCGGTTGCCTTCTTCTACAACATAGCCGATACCCGTGAGAACCATTCCAACAATTGTGGCAGAGAAAGCTGTCTGCAATTTCGTAATGAATCCATCTGTAACTGTCGTCAGTGCGGAACGATCCTTGCCGGTTTTATAAATCCCATAGTCAACGATTTCCATCTGTACAAAATTCTGAGGAACAAAATCCGTACCAACGCCGGTTGCCATAATGAACATAGTCATAAAGAACAACCACGGCGCACGCTGCAGCAATCCGGTAATCTGGGCCACGAACAGGATACAACCGCCAATTGCCTGAACTGTCAGCAGGGAGCAAGTCATTTTGACTGGGTCTTTAAAGAGCTTCATAAGAGGCCTTCCGAGAATCGCGCCAAGAACCATGGGCACGACCGTAATAACAGACGAAATACCGCTATACACTGTAAAACGGTCCATATCCGCGATTCCAGTAGTTAGATCTGCGCAAAATCCCCACTTGATATAGTAGGTTGGGGTTGCAAAAATCAGTGTCCAGATAAAACCGGCAAACAAGCCTTTTGCTGCGAAAATAACCATTGCCTTGTTCTCATGGAACAGATCAAAGAAGTCCTGGAGCTTCAGCTTTTCAGTACGCTGTTCTTCCACATAGTGCTTTTCCTTAACGATAAACCAGCCAATCAGGGAGATCACAGAAGTACTTGCGACAAGGATCAAAATTACGATAGCTGCGGCATCGTGATAGCTCATGCCGCCTGCGTTCAGCGCAATGACTGCGATTGTAAACACGATGTTGGCAACAACTCCTGTGAGGAAAGACATTAATCGGGGACCGATAACAAGCTTCGTTCTTTGATTCTCGTCGGCGGACATGGTTCTGTAAAGCAGGATGTCTTTATAGAAAGAACTGCCAATGTCATAGACAAGATAGAACACGATTACCCACACGGTCAGGAGCAGGGGAGTGTCGAGGATCGAATTAGGGAGTGCGAAAAGGGCGATTGTACCGATGGCTTCCATGATAATGCTTATCAGGAAAAAGGGCTTGTATTTGCCGACCTTCGTGCGTTTTGAGCTGTCAATGATGAAGCCCTGAATGGGATCGTTCACCGCGTCAATAATTCACGCAGTCATGAGAAGCACACTTGCCAGAAGTGCTGCGTTGCTGATACCGGAATACTCCGTCATGTACACCATAAGCATAGATGACATCATTACGCCGGTAATAGCATGAGTGAATGAAAGTGTTGTTGTTCCGAAACACTCTTTGAGGCCAATGTACTCAGAACCTTTTTCTTTTGTATTCTTTTTCATATATTTTCCTCCTTTATTTCTGTAGAGTTTGTGCTAAATATATAATAAAAAAATAGGAAGTTCTGGACAATGTCAAAAGGTTACCCTGTTTATATAAAGTGTATCAAAATATGCATTTCTGCGTTTTGACAATAGGATAGCTAGAAAATGTTACATATATTGATATATTGCAGCTCTGACGGATTATCTATCTCAGATCTATTTCCGTGAAATCAGTCTGGTGGATATCTACCTGAATACCCTCCGTATCGCACAGGCGAAGACTCTGCTTGCGGGTACAGACCTACCGGTTTATAGAATCGGTCAGTTGGTGGGTTTTCCTGGAGAAGCAAGCTTTATCCGTCTGATTAAGCTGAAAACCGGAGTGACCCCGGGAGCGTATCGGGAGAATCAGAAAATGGAATAGATGTTGGCGCATCCTAACCTGAAATGAGATAAAGGAGACGCACAATATACAAAGTGGCCTGCTGCAAAACTGTCATTTTGCAGCAGGCCACTCTATTTTGGGATTTTGTTATGCCAGCCAGTTCTTTTCGGTAATTGCGCAGTCGTAACCGTGGATCTTCACCTTATCGCCGACCTTCAGCGCACCCTTCTTTGCCAGAATGTAGCCGTTGTTGACTTGATATTAATGTGCAAAGTGGATTTAGTATTCATTTTGATAAGAGAAGATGAAGAATGACACGGGAGAGAATCAGACGGCAATTGCGATATAAACTCGAATATGTTGCGTTAGTTGCCATCTCTTTTATCCACATAAAAGCGTGATTATCATATCTGATGCGGCCTTGCCAGCTCTGCAATTGACAGTACGGTTATCACACTGTAAAATGGGAAATCATAAGGAAACGAGGTGGTTTCTATGTGCGGAAGGTTCTATGTACCGGAAGATGCCAGCATCCAGATGATTCGCGCCATTGTGGAGCGGCTGGAGCATCGGAATGTGAAAGTCAAAACCGGGGATGTCTTTCCGGGGGACATGGCGGCGGTGGTTGCCAGCAACAGACAGATGCAGCCGCAGCCCTTCGCCATGGAATGGGGCTACCACCTCTCCGATGGAAAACGGATTATCAACACCAGAAGCGAGACAGCTGCGCAGAAAGCCATGTTTGCCGATGGCATCCGCCAGCGCCGGTGCCTGATTCCTGCCCAGCATTACTATGAGTGGGAAAAGACGGACGGCAAGAAAGTGAAGTATGCCATTGAGCCAAAGGGGTCAGACGGTTTCTTCCTTGCGGGAATCTATCGCATGGAATCGGGAAAGCCCGTGTTTACAATCCTGACCAGGGACGCAGCGGAGGGGATCGCTTTCATCCATGAGCGAATGCCGGTGATTCTGCCAAATAAGGCGGCAGAGGACTGGCTGAATCCCAGGTATCACGGTGAGGATATTTTGAAGGCAGCCATGACCCAAATGAAATACCAGATTTGTGAAACAGCATAGGAGGAAGCGAATGTCCAATCGATTGAATCAGGAAAAATCGCCGTATCTCATGCAGCATGGGGAGAATCCCGTGGACTGGTATCCCTGGGGTGAAGAAGCATTCCAGCGGGCGACGAAAGAGGACAAGCCGATATTCCTCAGTATTGGGTACTCCACCTGCCACTGGTGCCATGTGATGGCTCACGAATCCTTTGCCGATTCGGAGGTTGCAGATCTTCTGAACCGGGAGTTCATCAGCATCAAGGTGGACAGGGAGGAACGCCCGGATATCGACGCGGTATATATGTCCGTGTGTCAGACCATGACCGGCTCCGGCGGCTGGCCTTTGACGATCTTTATGACCCCGGAGCAAAAGCCCTTCTTTGCGGGAACCTATTTCCCAAAGTACGGTGGCTATGGACGCTTTGGCCTCATGGAGCTGCTGGAACGGGTAGCGGATCTCTGGAAGAATAACCGGGAGGAACTGCTGCGAGCGGGAAATCAGATCACCGCAGCCATCAATCAGGAACAGGTGGGCAATGGACAGAAACCTGACCGCCGGCTGGTGGAACGGGCGTACAGTCAGCTTGCACAGCGGTTTGATCATAAATGGGGTGGTTTTGGGGCAGCTCCGAAATTCCCAACGCCCCACAATCTGCTGTTTCTTATGCGGTACGCCGAGGTAACACAGGAACCGAATGCCAGGAAAATGGCGGAGGTCACGCTGGAGGACATGGCACGGGGCGGCATTTTTGACCATATTGGCGGCGGCTTTTCCCGGTTTTCCACGGATGAAATGTGGCTGGTGCCGCACTTTGAGAAGATGCTCTATGACAACGCTCTGCTGCTGATTGCCTATGTCAAAGCCTATCAGCATACCAAACAGGAGTGCTTTGCGGATACGGCCCACCGAACAGCCCGATATATCCTCCGTGAACTGACCAGCGTGGAAGGTGGCTGCTATTGTGGTCAGGACGCGGACAGCGATGGCGTAGAGGGGAAATATTATGTGTTTACCCCGGAGGAAGTCAAATCGGTTCTGGGGGAAGCAGACGGTGCGGAATTCTGCCGCCTGTACGACATTACCGATCCTGGCAACTTTGAGGGAAAGAGCATCCCTAATCGGATTCACACTTCGGAGAATGGCTGGAATATGGACAATCCCCGGCTGAAAAAGCTGTATGACTACCGCCGGAACCGAACGAAGCTCCACAAGGATGATAAAATTCAGCTTTCCTGGAATGTCTGGGCGATCATTGCTCTTGCGAAGGCTGGGCAGGTTCTGGAGGAACCTTCTTACTTGGACGCGGCAATCCGCATCCATGACTTTATCGAAAGCAAAATGGTTACGGAAAATGACCGACTGTATCTGCGCTACCGGGATGGGGAGGCAGCCTATGTGGGACAGCTGGAGGACTATGCGGTCTATGCGCTGGCACTACTGGAACTGTACCGGGTTACCTTTGATACCAAGTACCTGCAAGCTGCCATCCACCGGGCAAAACAGATGGTGGAGCTGTTCGAGGATAAGAATAAGGGTGGTTATTTCATGACCGCTTTTGACGGCGAGCAGTTGATTGCCAGACCTAAGGAAACCTATGATGGCGCGATGCCCTCCGGCAACTCTGTGGCAGCTATGGTGCTGCAAACGCTGGCATCCCTGACCGGAGAAAAGGAATGGCAGGCGGCGGCAGACCGGCAGCTTTCCTTCCTTGCCGGGGAGATCGGGGAATACCCCTCTGCCAGCAGCTTCGGCGTGCTGGCCATGATGGGTGCTCTGTATCCCCACCGGGAACTGGTCTGTGCCACGAATAATGGTCTGCCCGAGGAATTAAAAGACTATCTGAAAGGACATCCAGCGGATGATCTGCATGTACTTCTGAAAAACAAAGAGAATGCGGATATACTTTCAAAGCTTGCACCGTTCACCAAGGATTATCCCATCCCGGAGCAGGGAACTATGTATTATCTCTGCGAAAACGGTGCCTGCAAAGCACCCGTACCGGAATTCTCGCAATTGAATCTATGAAAATACTGAGGGAAGACATTTGGTTTTCCCTCAGTATTCATATTCAAAAGCGGCATTGGGAGCATCCAGTACCAGCAGCGGAATTCCATTTTCTTCAAAGCGATAGAGGACCTTGCAGGAGGGATGCTCATGGATAGTCCGAACCATGGCTCCATCAACAGGAGCACGCAGGGGATGCCCCGACTGCTCCTGCGGTTTTACCGTAAGTGTGAAACCGCCTTGCCGGACGATGATTTCGTCAGGATCGATTTTGACTGCCTTGGCACCCAGATATGTGGCTAGGCGGTATTCGTTTCCATGCAGAAGGACAATGCCGATGACACCTGTGAAACGAAAAGCACCAAATGGGATTTCGGCAATGGAGAGCATCAGCGCACCAGCCGGGAAGCTGCACTGTGTCCAAACGTATTTCCTGGGAAAGGAATATCCCCGGTCACCTTCGATATATCCGATGGCATCCTGGAACACGTAGGGTGTTTCGTTTATGAAAAGCATCCCATCCACCGAGTGATGCATGCTGAAAATGCTGTGTCTGCACTGCATGAAGGGCACGTATCGGAACGGTCCCATGATGTCGTACTTGATCGGCGTGAACTGACCAAATCGGACAGATCCATTTGTGTGGAGTTCGGTCGTTTGGATGTCAAGTGTGATGCCTTCCTTTCCAAATCGATTCCCGGCGATGCTGATCTGATTACCCTGTTTCTGAAAATCAGAGTAGGGGAATGGCACATGGAAGGACTGCGTATCGGTGATCAACTGTATGGCGCAGAATTTGGACTCTTTGGTTCGGTGGACGGACGGAATGACGGCGAGTGTTTGCCAATCCGACTGACAGCGAAAATACCAGCCACAAAAGTAGTTGAGCATAAGGAAGCCTCCCAGAAACATCTGGAAGATATCATACCCATTTGAATAAGAATTAAGACGAAAAGAGGAGGAAACCATGAATATTCGAAAAAATGTTGATTACAGCGAGATGTATGCGGCACTCGACCAAACTATGGCAGTCCGAATGTTGCAGATGGAACTGTACTGTGAAATCGGAAAAGCTGTGTGCCAAAGGTGCGAGAAAGGTGCAGCTGTTGCTGCAGCTGCGTATCTAAACGATCGCTACCCGGATGTTCAGGGATTCTCTCCTCGGAATCTTCGCCGGATGCGTGATTTTTACCGTACATACAAGGATCAACCGGCGCTGCTGTCCCTGGCGTTGCAGATTGGATGGACGCAGAATGTAGTGATTATGGAAGCAGACCTGTCTATGGAACAGCTGGAATGGTACCTCAAAGCAGAAATACAGTTTGGCTGGTCTAAGGCAGAGTTGACCGAGAAACTCACAAATAACGCACACGAAGTGATTGTTCTCGCCCCTGACGATGAAGTGTGCTATATTGAGGAACAGAAAAAAGCAGCTGATCAGAAAAAGACTGGCAGTTTCCTGTGCAGGGGCAATAAAATCCGGCATCTGACCGATAAAGACAGATGCCGAATGCAATCAAAGCAATCAAAGAAAGGTAACGGACGACGATGGATCGAAGAAATTGACATTCATCTGTGGGATATAAACGTTTAAATCCATGCTTCGCTCTGTGGACTGCGGGGACAGATAGATTCTTACGGCAGCGATTCCCATCAGCGCATACAGAGCGCCCCAGACAATCGGAAAAAGGACAGCTGGAGGAGACAGAGGCGGCTGCGAGATACTTGCGCTGAAAAACTTCATGCCATCCTTTGACAACCAACCCGAGAGGGCACCGATGGATTGCGTCAGAAGAATCCCCAATGCATACTGTTTCCATGTTTTTGTTTTCACTGACAATCACCCTGAGATAGGGTATGATAAAGCAAGGCAGGGTATCCCTGCGAAGCCAGAGCAATTCCAGCTGGAATGATGTAGTTACATATTTGGCTGTTCTGCCAAAGCCTTAAATTCTTGCATCCAAAAATCGTTGCAGAAGAGCCTAAAGTGTGATATAATAAACAAAAAGGATGAGGGGGTGTGCGTCATGCGTGACGTTGAAACAATTGTACGGGAAGTTGACAGCTCCATGACAATGGAAGGTATGCCGCTGTACTCCGAAGATAAAGACAGAATCCGGAAATACCTGTTAAATCCCGGCAGTTTGGAGAAGATCGTGAGTTCCCTAGTTGAAAAGCATATGGTTCCGGTTCATCAGAGGAAAACGGTATGATGCGGGATTACAGCTACGCTTACGAGTGGGATCAGGAGTATTGCTATCCAAATTCCAATGTGCTCATCAACAAACTGAATATTCAGGATGCGGATGCGCTTCACACAGCGGAGCGGGAAATTACTTCCCTTCGGCTGGCGGCAGCCAAAATGCAGCCGGTCAAAGGCAAATTTGATCTGCGGCATTTGCAAAAGATCCATGCGTATTTGTTTGGAGATATTTACGATTGGGCAGGGAAGCTGCGTCATGTGAATATCGCGAAGGGCAATCAGTTCTGTCTGGCGATGAATCTGGAAACCTATGGAGGCAACCTGTTCCGAAAGCTGGAGCAGGAGCGTTATCTGATTGGTTCAACGCAATTCGTTCCTCACAGATTGGCTTATTATTTCAGCGAGATCAATGTGCTGCGTCCCTTTCGAGAAGGTAACGGCAGAACCCGGCGGTTGTTTATTGAGTATCTCGCGTCTGTGGCCGGATTTCGTGTGGATTTTTCACAGGTCAGCACAGAAGAAATGATGATTGCCAGTGCGGATTCCTTTGCCTGTGATTACGAAAGCATCAACCGGATGTTTGAGCGAATAACGACACAGATTCAGGAAGAAGAACAGAAAGAGAATATTCGATTGTTTTTTGGAAACAAGGGGAAGCCGCTTGCATGGCTGCGGGAAGCAAACCTGTGACATGTCGAAACTTGCGAAGGGTTTTCTTGCTTTTTTCTGTTTTTTGAACCATAAAACAGCTCGAAGAATGCGCATCTAAAGTGTTGTAAAGACACAAACAAAAGGACATCCACTAGGATGTCCTTTTTGTTTGGAGAAATCGAACCGACCAGATTTGAAAGATCAAATGCAGATGTCCGGTGGACATCTGCTCGAACCCGGCTGGACGGGTTCGACACCATGATTTTCTTCCCTTTGGGAAGAAAATGTAACAAATCTGGCCGGTATCCGGATGCTTTGGACGCTGCATCTAAAGTGTTGCGAAGACACATATTTACCCAACACTTTAGATGCAACTTGAAATAAGTTGCATCTAAAGTGTTTTTTGATGGTAATTATTTAAAATATACTGTATAATTGTTTGATTCTCTTTGGTAAAATGTTAACACGTTTTTTAGCCATTCCATAGATGCAAACACCCTTTGATACGCTTGTTGAACAGGCTCAGCCAGATAAGGCGGAGATATTCGCAGCGCCCTTTTTGTTTTCGGACAGAATTTCAAAAAGGGCACAGCTTTTTTAGAGAGTTTTCAGAAAATTATCATATGTGAATCAGCCGGTTTTTTGTGGCGCAGCAGCGCCATAAGAATCCCGGCTTTTTCTTTTTCAAAAAGGGCGCTGGCTTCCAGTTCCCGATTCGCAGCCGTTCTCCTGTTTTGGGAGGACGGCTTTTTTGTTTTCTTAGCATACTATCCCGTGCCTGAAAAAGGGCGCCGGACTTTTTTCAAATCCTTGTTCCCGGAGATTCTACCAAAGGTACAGTCCAATAAACCGGGAATGAATCAAACAAATGTTAGCAAACCTTGAAGGGAGGTGATGTCCATGAAAAATCGACGTAATTGTAAGGATAGTTGTTCCAAAGACAGGATTGGGCCTTGTGGTTTAGGCCAAAAAACACTACATAATTTCCATTATGTTGTATATCAGCTCCAACTGAGTTCCAGCTGAACTAAAACGGCCCTCTATTTTGGGCGCACGAAAGCACACCCTCATACACGTTTTTCAAAAATGAATTTGAGGGTGATTCGTGCGGCCCGCCTTTGTGCTGCTGCTTTAACTTCTATTTTTCTTTTACTTTACGTACTTTTCCTGCTCCTTTTATTGACTTTTTCGTGTCCTTGTGCTACGTTTACTTTGTATGAAATCTGGATATGCATTTTTTTCCGGAATCTGCCGGAAACGTTTCACTACATAATGGAAATTATGTGGTGTTTTTTACCTAAACCACGCGGAACAATCGTTCGGCTTTCCGCCGGTGTAATGTGTTGCACTGACTGCCGCGTTCATGCAGCTGAAACACAGCACAGTGTCAGAGAGATTGCCGCCGTGCTGTGAAGTAAGGATCTGGAGCAGGGAAAAATACCCGCTGCCCCTCGTTTGCTTTTTGTGTCGTGTGGCACAGATTTGGAGGTACTTGATGACGGATAAAGAGTTGCGGCGTTTGAGCCGGAGCGAGCTGCTGGAAATGCTCATTGCGCAGACAGAGGAAAATGACCGGCTGAAAATCAGGTTAGAGCAGGCGGAAGCACAGCTCCGGGATCGCAGGATTGCGATTGACAAGGCCGGTTCCATAGCCGAAGCCGCTTTGGCCCTCAATGGCGTATTTCAGGCAGCAGAGGCCGCGGCGCAGCAGTATCTGGAGAATATCCAGCGGATAAGCGGCCAACAGGATGCAATCTGCGGTGAAATAAAGGAACAGGCTGCTGTCAGAACGTCCGCACCACAGGAAGATACCGTTGGAAATGATCTGATCAGCTGGAGGGGTTGGATAGATGAAGCATAAAGAGAATCCTCCCCGAGAGCTTCCGACTCTGGAACAGCTCGCCGCGGAGCTTGAAAGAGAACAATATAAGAGACGATATAACCGGGTTCTGAGAAGCACTGTCTACACCCTGATCGTTGTGGCTGCGGTGGCTGTACTTGTGGCCACCATCTGGATGCCGGTGCTGCAAATTTACGGAGCCTCCATGGCCCCAACGCTGGACGAGGGGGATATTGTGATCTCCGTCAAAGGATCGGATTTTGCGCCTGGCGATCTGGTGGCCTTCTACCTGGGCAACAAGATTTTGGTCAAACGCTGTATCGCCGGTCCCGGCCAGTGGGTGGATATCGACGAGGAAGGAAACGTCTATGTGGACGGTAAGCTGCTGGACGAACCATACCTGACAGAAAAAGCCCTTGGAGACTGTGACATTGCATTACCCTACCAGGTGCCGGATAACCGGTACTTTTGCATGGGCGACCACCGCTCTACTTCGGTGGATTCCCGCAGCGCCACAGTTGGCGGTGTCTCTGATGAACAGATTGTTGGAAAAATTGTCTTCCGGGTCTGGCCTCTGCCGGACTTCGGAACATTGAGATAGGAAGGATGGTGACTGGTATATGAAGCAAGAAGCTCTACAGGGCGCAGAAAAATATACGAAGGCACGTCAAAGGAAAAAACGCTGGTACCGGGTTGTAACCGGTCTCGCCTGCGTGGTGGTGTTCTGCACGGTCTACGCATTGATTCTTCCCGCCATTACCCTGGAAAACGGAGCATGTGAGATTCCGGAACACACCCATTCGGAGGCTTGTTACACGCAAGTAACCTCTGTCACCCGAACCAAACTGGCGTGTACCCTCAATCTCCATCATCATGACGAAATCTGCTATGACAGCGAAGGAAACCTGACGTGCGGGTATGCGGACTTTGTTGTTCACCAGCATGATTTGGCCTGCTATGACGAAAACGGGAATCTGCGGTGCCCGCTGAAGGAGATTGAGGTTCACGAGCATACCGACAGCTGCTATGCGCAGACGAAAACCGCCGAGGAGGAAGATACGGATGAATGCTACACTGTGGAGCGCGGCGAACTGATCTGTACGGAGCATGTGCATACGGATGACTGCTATACGGAAGTCTCTGCCTTCGTCTGTACGGAAGACCACGTGCATACCGAAAGCTGCTATGAGACAACGCGGGAACTGACCTGCGGCTACACAGAGGAGCCTGCACACCAGCACACCGACCAGTGCTACGAGCAGATAAAGAAACTGACCTGCGACCTTTCTGACGAACCGGTGCTGATCTGTGAGAAACCGGAGGTCATTCTTCACACCCATCAGCCCTATGTATCTGAGGAGGATCCGGGCTGCTATGACGAGGACGGCAATCTGGTCTGCGGGGAGATCGAGGTTTTGGAGCATCAGCACACGGATGCCTGCTTCGAGACGGTGGAGGAGCCCCTGGATACCGAGGCTCTGACCTGTACGCTTCCCGAGGACGAAAACCACACCCATGGTCCCCTTTGCCATGGAACCTGGGAGCTGACCTGCGGCCTGGACGAACACCAGCACAGCGAAGCCTGTACGCCAACGGAACCGGTCTATATCTGCGGCAAGGAAGCCCATACCCACAGCCAGACCTGCTATGACGAAGCAGGTGCGCTGACCTGTGGCCTGGAAGAGCATACCCACACACTGTCCTGCTATTCCGATCCGGAAGCGGATGTGGAGACCCGGGAGCAGTGGGAGCAGACCTTTGCGGATGTTACCCTCACCGGCGATTGGCGGCAGGATGTGATCGCCATTGCCGAGACCCAGCTGGGCTATGCGGAGAGCACCCGGAATTACGCGGTCTGGGAGGACGGGACTACCCACGGGTACACCCGCTACGGCGACTGGTACGGCAGTCCCTATGGGGACTGGTGCGCCATGTTCGCGTCCTTCTGCATCCACTATGCCGGTGTGGAGGATATGCCCCTGAACTGGGGCTGCCGGACCTGGATTGCGGATCTGGAGCCTTTTGACCGCTATCGGCCTGCCCAGGGGGAGGAGCCTTATTCGCCCGAGGTGGGAGACCTGATCTTCTACGACTGGGAGGGAGACGGCCTTTCTGACCATGTGGGTCTTGTGGCGGAGCGGATTCCCGAAACGGCGGACGCGCCTGCGCGTCTGGCGGCAATTGAGGGAAATTCCGCCCGCACGGTGCAGTCTGTG
The DNA here is from genome assembly GCA_946011705.1 of uncultured Clostridia bacterium. Classification (GTDB taxonomy): domain Bacteria; phylum Bacillota; class Clostridia; order Oscillospirales; family Oscillospiraceae; genus Faecousia. Next base: position 13,512 of record CAMGCA010000004.1, read on the forward strand.
ACCTACGATCTGGATGACCCCGTGATTCTGGGCTACGGCCTGCTGCCGGAGCAGGAATTCTTCTGCGGCAAAACCGGCCATGTCCACACCGCCCGGTGCGGCAGCGGCTGCCCGCTGGAAGAGCATATCCACACGGAGCAGTGCGAACTTCCCGCGGAGGAAGAAGTGCTGACGAACCTGACCTTTGAGGGCGCGGATTATACCGTCCTGGTTCAGTATGGGCCGGACGCGGCGCTGCCCGAGGGCGTGAAGCTGGAGGTATCGGAGATTCCCGGGGATTCCGAGGAATATCAGGATTACCTGAGCCAGACTTCCACCGCCATGGAGAAGGCAGGACAGACGGACACGGTGGTATTCGCCCGGTTCTTTGACATCCGGTTTACGCTGGACGGGCAGACATTGGAGCCTGCGGCGCCGGTTTCTGTCACCATCACCTATGCCGAACCGGTGGAGACATCTGAGGATGCCAGCTGCCAGGCCATCCACTTTGGACAGGAGGGCACGGAAATTCTGGACGTGACCACCGAACAGCGGGAGGACGGCTCCACCAGCTTCACCCACACCCAGAACGGCTTCTCCGTGGTGGGTGATGTGGTGACGCGATTGGTGGCTCTAAATCCAGCGGACAATGGCCCGGATCGGCTCCCGGTGGATTACTACGTCTGCATTGACGGAGTATGGACCTGTGTCGGCTCTACCAAAACCGGGTGGTATTATACCAGAAATTGGGACGGAAAAGAAGCTTTTACTGATTACAACCGGGACTACATTACCGTGGAACAGGCGGTCTCCGTTCTGAAAGATTATGGCTTTACAGGAACGGAGGACTATCCCTCCCGGATCACCGCCTATCAGCAGAAATCAGGTAATACCAATATTTATTCAGACACGAATACCGTCACAGTCCCTAGAGATTCAGAGAACGGGACGAAAATCCTTCCCCTTTCCAGAAACACAGACCACGCCGGCTACAACCTCTATTATCTGCCGAATAACACGGAGCAGATCAAAGGCGTTGCCTCACCGGAGAGTCTGAATAAGGCGGCCAACGGGTTTTACACCGTCAAGGTATTTGATGCGCTTGGTGTGGAACTGAAATCCGAAGTGGTGCGCACCGGCGAAAGCTTCATCTATGACGCATCCGCATCGGATGTCACCAGCTGGCTCGTGGCCCGGGACGGCGGTACGGTGGAAATTGTAAGCGACAGTCAGATTGAGGTCACCAATATAACGACCCCGGTTACCATTTCTCCCAATCCCAATCCCGGCGTCGATGCGGGAAGCCACAGCGTGACCTTCAAGGTCATGATCGACGGGGAATGGAAAACGGTCGGCTCTCTGCCTTACTACTATTCCGGAGATGTGGGCGGCTCCAATCGTGCCTATATCACCTCCGCCATGGCGACGCAAATCCTCGGGAAGTACGGCTATACTGCCACAATAGCCCCCGGATACCAGTTCGGCTACAGCTATAACGACATCTATACGATCTACTATGCCAATGGCAGCACCCGAACCGACTTCTGTATGGATGTGGAAAGCGGCACGATGGCAGAGAAGCAGGCCGTTCAGCTCTGGACGAGCAACGGCACAGACGCGCAGGTGTTCCGCATCCGGGATGCCGGAAATGATTACTCCTTTATTACGCCCATCGGCAACAGTGGGTTCCATGTCAATGTCTATGGATATACAACAGGAGACCCCTCATCCACTCAGCTGAAACTCTCTGCAGCGAACAATAAGAATTCCCAATGGAGGGTAGAAACCTATGCCGATGGCAGAACAACCTTCTGGTCGGCACTTGCACCCAATGATCAGGTCATTGACCTGAATAATAATCTGATGGAAAAAGGCGGCAGATTGCAGGTCTGGCATTCCACCGGCGGAGCCCGCTATTGGTATCTGGTACAGCAGTACCGGATTTCCAACGATACCGTGTCCTCTCCGAATGATAATGGCACTTACAACATCGGCCTGACCCCGGAGAGCAACGGCGATATTGTGTGCTACTATCTGCCGGGCGAGACAACAGCGGCTTACACGAATGCCGCGGAAAGTGGAATCAATGAAAAAAACAGCGTCTGGTCTGTCTCCGTCCGGGATGACACCCACGCGGTTTATTCGGAGGGCGACCTCAGCACCATGGTGCAGTATGCGCCCAACGGAGGAGCAGTTACTGTCACGGTTCAGAATGCCGACGGCATCCTCTGGTCCTGCGTGGGAAAGAATGGAGAGACTGTGACAGCGGAAAGCACCCAGAACGGGGGCGAAACCACATTTACCATCACAAACATCACCCAGCCCATCGAAGTGACGGCCACCAAGGCAGACCCTTCTTTCACGGTGCAGTATTACGCCAATATTCCACGGTTTGCAGCTTCCGGAGACAATCCGCTGAAAGTCATTGACACCAGCGGAAAGGCTTTGCCAACCAATGGCGGGACTATGGCGATGAGAAACCTGTATTTGGAGGGGATTGGACGGAATACAAACCAGAACGCGGGGGTCGATACAGAGCTGTACCGGGTCAAGACAACTACTGAGCTGACAAAGATGTACACCGAAAAGAAGTGCAGCTTTGCGGCAGAACCGGGTCTGGAATATTTTAACAAACTCAAGGACAATGAGGACTATGTCCTAATGGAAATCTGGGTACTCAAGGAGGGGAAAGCTCCGGGCAGCACCGACCCCATGGACTGGGATATTTACACCTATGATGCCGGAACCACCTTCACCAACGAAGCGGGTCAGGCGGGGGAAAAGACCATATTGATTACGGATAACGCAGTCGTCCGCCTGGTGTTCGATAGCAGCTCCGGCGACTACCACAACGGCACGACCTTCTATGATTACAATATTTCCAGCGGACAGAACGCTGATGGCCGCTGGCGTACCGGTATCACCGGTATCAACAGTGAGTCCAACTATGGAACCAGCGGGAATGGTAAGAGAACGTGGCAGTCCGGCGCCGATATTCTTGCCTTTGGCAACGCAAACTGCGGAACGGGTATGTCTGGTTATCTGTTTGACAACAGTACGCTGAATAAGTACAGCAGTAAAAACAGTGGATATGGCGGTGCGACCTTTGGATTGGCTAGCGCCTTGAACAGTGATGGAACAATCCGGTATAATGATTGGATCGTAGCCCCCAAACTGTTCAATGAAGGCGATGCCACAGGAAAGAAGTCCTATTCCGGCAGTTCCCTGACCTTTGACCGGGTGGGAGATACCTATACCCTTAGTTCGGCATCCCTCTCGGGCGGAGGCACTGTCAGCGAATTACAGTATTTCTTCCACCCCTCCCCGGTGAGCGGCTGTATTTGGGATGGAAAGAGCAACACGCTGAGCAGTTGGCAGAACAATATCTTCACCAACAATTTCTGGCCCATGGATCAGGCAGTTGACAGAACAGACGCACTGTGGGGTCAGTATGGAAATCCGGGCAGATTTCAGGGCTTTAATGAAAAAAACGACTATAATTGGTCAGCTCTGGCAGCGAATTTCCCGGAAAGTGATGATGGCAGAGCCCACAACTGGTTCTTCGGCATGAACTTTGCCCTCAGCTTCAATCTGACTGCTGACTATGAAGGCCCTCTGGAATACTACTTCTTCGGTGACGACGATCTGTGGGTATTCCTGGACAACCGGCTGATCTGTGACATCGGCGGTGTTCACAGCTCTATCGGCGAGTATGTGAACCTGCGGGACTATCTGCCCAATGGCAGTGCTGGTCAACATACGCTTTCCTTCTTCTATACGGAGCGGGGCGCTTCCGGTTCCACCTGCTGGATGAGCTTCACCCTGCCTTCCGTTTCCAGCGCCACCACCTCCCGGGATACGGGCAGCCTGCAAATCGAGAAAAAGCTGGAAAATACCGATGGTATGGATTTCAGCAAGGAAGAGTACGAGTTTAAGGTGGAGCTGCTGTCGAATGATTCCGCGCTGAACCAGACCTTCTCCTACAGCCGCACTGATGGCACCGAAACGACCTACGGTACGATCAAAAGCGGCGGCACCATCACCCTGCATCAGAATGAGACCGCCACCATCAGCGGTATCCCGGCGGGAACCTTCTACCAGGTGACGGAGCTGACCACCCAGGGCTACCATACCACCGTCAATGGTAGCGAAGGCTATATCGTGAAGGGCAATATTGCCAACGGTGAAGTTACGACGGCCTCCTTTGTGAACCGACCCTATGTGGAGCTGCCCAGCACCGGCGGAGCCGGGACAACCTCTTATACCGCAGGCGGACTGCTGCTGATTGCAGCGGCGGCGGCCCTGTTGTATATCCATAACAGGCGCAGAAAGGAGGATTCTCCATCATCCTGACGCGTGAAAAATCAGAAATTCTTATAAAAAACCATATGAAAGGAAGTAAATCCATGAAACACGCAAGAAAACTCGCCAGCTTATTGCTGGCCCTGGTCATGGTCTTCGCCCTGGCCACCACGGCGTTTGCCGCTGGCACCAATTCGATTACCGTCAATGGCGCACAGAAAGGCGAAACCTACAAGCTCTATAAGATGCTTGATTTGAGCGTCAATGAAGCGAATACCGCCTACAGCTACACGGTGAACACTGCGTGGAATGATTTCTTTACCAGCGGTGCCGGCAAAGACTATGTCGATATTGATGCGCAGGGCTATGTGACCTGGAAAACAGGCAAAGATACCGCTGCTGATATGGAAGCCTTTGGCAAGGCGGCCGCTGCTTTTGCTTCCACCAACAGCATCACGCCCGTTGACACAAAGGTGCCGACCGCGGACGAGGAGAAGGCCGGCAGCTTCACCTTTGATAATCTGGAAGCCGGCTACTACCTGATCACCTCCACCTATGGCACGCTGGCCATCGTGGACACCACCCCCACGAAACCTGCTGCGACCGTGAACGAAAAGAATAAGGGCACTATTCCTGACAAGCTGGTCAAGGAGGACAGCACCAACACATGGGGCGAAGAGAACAGCGCCCAGATCGGTGATACCGTGTACTTCCAAACTACCTTTACGGTCGTAAAGGGCGCTGTGAAGTATGTCCTGCACGATAAGATGGATGACGGCCTGACCCTGAACGCAGACAGCATCGCCGTTGAGAGACTGACCAAAGGCACAGATTACACTGTTGTGGTCAGCACGACTGAGGATCCCCTGAATGACGGTTGCACCTTCGAGATCCGCTTCGAGCAATCTTATCTGGACGCCATTACCGCTGATACCACCCTTACCGTTACTTACAATGCCGTTCTGAACGAAGACGCCGACATCACTGCAGGCGAAAACAACGATACCAAGATCACCTGGGGTGATGCGAGCACGAGCGAATGGGACCGCACCAACACCAAGACCTACAAGTTCTCGGTCCTGAAATACGCTGCTGCCGATGGCACGAAGCAGCCGCTGGCCGGCGCTACCTTCCAGCTGAAGGACGCCAGCGGCAACGTGGTCAAGCTGATCAAGGTCTCCGATACCGAGTATCGTGTGGCTAATGGTGTTGAAACTGGTGCGGTCGATAGCTTTACCACTGTTGCTTCCGGCAAGATCGTCATCAAGGGCGTTGACCTGGATAAATACACCCTGGTTGAGACTGCGGCTCCCGCCGGTTACAACACCCTGAAAGCCCCCGTCGAGGTAACTGTTCTGGCAACCAATGCTCTGACGGTTGAAGTGCCTAACGCGTCCGGCACCCTGCTCCCCTCCACCGGCGGCATGGGCACCACCATCTTCTATGTCCTCGGCTCCATTCTGGTCGTTGCCGCGGTCGTGCTGCTGGTGACCAAGAAGCGCATGAGCGCCTCTGACAAATAACTTTCCGCTGTTCCGGGGAGGGCAACCTCCCCGGGCCGCAGCCGCAAGGAGAACCCTATATGCGAAAACATCTGTCAACAATCCTTCTGGTTTTCATATTGCTTATCGGGCTGTCCCTGCTGCTGTACCCCACCGTCAGCGACTACTGGAACTCCTTCCACCAGACCCGGGCCATTGCCACCTACGCCGAAAACGTGGCGAAGCTGGACAACAATCAGTACGACCAGCTATGGGAGGATGCCAGAGCCTATAACGAGGCCCTTCGCTTCCGAAGCAATCCCTATTATCTGTCCGAGGAACAGAAGGCGCAATACGAGAGCCTGCTGGATGTGTCCGGCCTGGGGGTCATGGGCTATATCGAGATCCCCGAAATTGACGTGAGCCTGCCCATCTACCACGGCACGGAGGAATCCGTCCTCCAGATCGCCGTGGGCCATCTGGACTGGACCAGCCTGCCCGTAGGCGGCGAGAGCACCCATTGCGTTCTCTCCGGCCACCGGGGCCTGCCCAGCGCCAAGCTGTTCACCAACCTCGATAAGCTCCAGGAGGGGGACACCTTCCTGCTGCGGATTCTGGACGAGGTGCTGACCTACGAAGTCGACCAGATTTTGATTGTGGAGCCCCAGGAGACCGGCGCCCTGAAAATCGAGGAAGGGAAGGACTACTGTACCCTGGTGACCTGCACCCCCTACGGCATCAATACCCACCGCCTGCTGGTTCGGGGACACCGGATTGACAATATCGAGGAAGCAAAGACCGTCCGCGTGACGGCGGATGCCATCCAGATTGAACCCCTGCTGGTGGCGCCCATTGTGGCGATCCCCATGCTGCTGATTCTGCTGATCCTTCTGCTGCTGCCCCGCCGCAGAAAGAAATAGGAGGAAAGACTATGAAAAAGCATTTGATTTCCGCACTGCTGGCCCTGCTTTTGCTGCTGTGCCTGCCCCTGTCCGCCGCTGCCGCCCACCCGGTGCCGGACCCCGCCAGGGACGGCAGCTGTACCGTGACCATTACCATGAAATATCAGAATAAACCGATTTCCGGCGGCACCGTCAACCTGTACAAGGTGGGCGATGTGCGGGAGGACGACGGAAACTACAGCTTCGTGCCGGTGGCCGCTATCAAAGGAACCATTCCCGCATTCGGGGATATCCAGTCCCCGGAGCTTGCGGAAGACTTGGCTAAGCTCAAAGACAAGCTCACCGCTGTGACCGAAACGCCGGTGACCGTGGGCGGAAACGGGAAGAAGGGAATTGCCGAATTCCGCAATCTGCACTTCGGACTGTATCTGGCGGTGCAGGAAACCGCCGCCAGCGGCTATGGGAAGACCAAGCCCTTCCTGGTGAGCGTGCCCTATCTGGCTGATGGCGATTACTGCTATGACGTGAAAACCGTGCCCAAAACCGATCTGGAACGGGAGGTCAAGCCGGCTCCCACGGAGAAACCGTCCACACCGTCGGGCGGCGGCAAGCTTCCCCAGACCGGGCAGCTGTGGTGGCCGGTGCCGGTGCTGATCTGCATGGGCCTTGGCTGCATCGCCGTGGGCCTGATCCGCCGCCGGGAGGGGGCGGTATGAAACGGGGGGCATTCTGGCTTCATCTGGGGCTG
>CAMGCA010000005.1 GCA_946011705.1 uncultured Clostridia bacterium
ACCCGGCCAAGCTCTCCCAGATTGACCTGAGCAAGACTTTCTTCGTGATCTGGACCACCACCATCTGGACCCTGCCCGGCAACCTGGCCATCTGCCTGCATCCCCGGGAAAGCTACGCCCTGGTGAAGGCCCCCAACGGGGAGACCTATATCATGGCCGAGGCTCTGACCGAGAAGGTCATGAAGATCGGCGGCTTTGAGAATTATGATATTCTCGCCACCTATCCCGGTTCCTTCTTCGAAAATATGCTGGCTCAGCACCCCTTCATGGACAAGACCTCCCGGCTGGTCAACGCCGAGTACGTCACTATGGATTCCGGTACCGGCTGCGTCCACACCGCCCCCGGCTTCGGCGCTGACGACTACCAGACCTGTATGCGCTACGGCATGGAGCTGGTGGTGCCCGTGGATGACTACGGCCGTCACACCGACTACGCAGGCAAATACGCGGGGCTCAAGACCGAAGAAAGCAACCCCATCATTCTGGCGGATATGAAGGAAAGCGGCGTGCTGTTCGCCTCCGAAGAAATTGTCCACTCCTACCCCCACCACGACCGCTGCAAGAAGCCCGTGATCTTCCGGGCCACCCCCCAGTGGTTCTGCTCCGTGGAGTCCTTCAAGGATCAGGCCATCCAGGCCATCGAGAACGTCCAGTGGTATCCTGCCTGGGGTCAGGATCGCATGACCAGCATGATCCGGGAGCGTGCCGACTGGTGCATCTCCCGTCAGCGCCGCTGGGGTCTGCCCATCCCCGTGTTCTACTGCAAGGACTGCGGCAAGCCTGTGTCCACCCCCGAGTCCATCGAGAAGCTGTCCAAACTGTTCGACGAGTACGGCTCCAACATCTGGTTCGAGAAGGAAGCCATGGAGCTGGCCCCCGAAGGCTTCACCTGCCCCCACTGCGGCGGCAAGGAATTCGACAAGGAGAAGGACACCCTGGACTGCTGGTTCGACTCCGGCTCCACCCACTACGCTTCCCTGATGCACCGCACCCCCGAGCTGTGGCCCGCCGACGTGTATCTGGAAGGCGCCGACCAGTACCGCGGCTGGTTCCAGTCCAGCCTTCTGGTGTCCGTAGGCGCTCTGGATCAGGGTGCGCCCTTCAAGCAGGTGCTGACCCACGGCTGGACCGTGGATGGTCAGGGCCGGGCCATGCACAAGTCTCTGGGCAACGGTGTTGACCCCGCCGACCTTATCAAGGACTTCGGCGCGGACATCGTCCGCCTGTGGGCCGCCTCCTCCGACTACCACGCCGACGTGCGCTGCTCCAAGGAAATCTTCAAGCAGATCGCCCAGAACTACCTGAAATTCCGCAACACCGCCCGGTACTGCCTGGGCAACCTGAACGACTTTGACCCCAACAATCTGGTATCCGTTGAGGAAATGGAAGAACTTGACCGCTGGGCGCTGACCAAGCTGGACGCGCTGGTGAAGCTGTGCCGCAAGGCCTACATGGGCTACGAATACCATGTGGTCACCCACGCCATCAACGATTTCTGCGTGGTGGAGCTGTCTTCCTTCTATCTGGATATCCTGAAAGACCGGCTGTACTGTGAGGAGAAGGACGGCCTTCGCCGCCGCTCCGCCCAGAGCGCCCTGTTCCTGATTCTGGACGCCCTGGCAAAGCTGTTCGCCCCTGTGCTGGCCTTCACCTGTGACGAGATCTGGCAGTCCATGCCCCACCGTGACTGCGATGACAGCCGCAATGTGCTGCTGAACCAGATGCCTGAGAATTTTGAAAGCTACGCTCTGGACGATGCCGCCATGGAGAAGTGGAACGTCATTATGAAGCTCCGTCAGGATGTCAACGGCATTCTGGAGAAGGCCCGTGCCGACAAGCGCATCGGTAAGGCCCTGGAGGCCCATGTGACTCTGAGCACCGATGACGCTTCCCTGAAAGCTGCCTGTGAGGGTGTGAACCTGGCGGAAATCTGCATCGTGTCCACCTGCGACTGGAACGAGCCGGAGGAAGGCGCCGAGGTTGGCAGTGGTTTGAACTTCCCCGCTCTGACCATCGGTGTCAGCGAGGCCACGGGCACCAAGTGCCCCCGCGGCTGGATGCACAGTGAGCCGGCCAATGAAGAAGGGCTGTGCCCCCGCTGCGCGGCCGTGGTTGCCAAGCTGGAAGTCGAGATGTAACCGAATACCGGACACGGTTTTCGCCGTGTCCGGTTTTTTCCAATATTCGAAAAATAGTTCTTGACATTTCCAAATCCCGTGCTATAATATGCGTGTTCGGTTCGAGACGCCGGTATAGCTCAGTTGGTAGAGCAACTGATTTGTAATCAGTAGGTCGGGGGTTCGAGTCCGTCTACCGGCTCCAAAGACCGGATAAAGACTCGCAATCGAGCCAATTGCATATGGGGGAGTTCCCGAGTGGCCAAAGGGGACAGACTGTAAATCTGCTGCGTTTCGCTTCGATGGTTCGAATCCGTCCTCCCCCACCACAAAAGTTCCAACACCTTTTGGTGTTGGAACTTTTGTATTTGAGGGTGGATTCAAAACTTTTGCCGCAGCACCCCAATTCCCTTCTCCAGTACCATCCGCGTCTCATCCCCCAAAGTGGCCTTCAGCAGCTCGTATTCCGTCAAACTGCCGTGGGGAACCGACCAGGCTCCCGCATCGGTGCCGGGGGCCAGAAGGCCGCCCATGGCCGCAAACCGGCTCACATTCTCCATGGCGCTGTCCAGAATCCGCTCTACGGCGGTTTCAGCAAAGCGCCCCCGGCCCCGGAGGTTGCCGATGGTGGACAAGGTGGGAACCCAGACTGTACCGCTTTCCGCCATGGCGTGTAGGGCTTCACCATCCAGATAGGCCCCGTGCTCGATGGAGTCCACGCCGGCCCCAGCCGCCGCCTCCACAGTCCGCGCACCGTTGGCATGGGCCATCACCGCCATGCCCTCCTCATGGGCAATGTGAATCAGCTCCCGGATTTCCTCCGGGTTCAGTCCCGCCTCGGTCAGAACGCCAAACCGGTCAAAATCCATCAGGCCGGAAATCATGATTTTGATAAAATCCGCCCCGTTCTCCCGATTTTTCGCCACCAGTTCCGCATACTGCCGGAGATTTTCGTATTTTTCGCCAATGAAACCGCCGTAATGTCCAGTCTTGCACAAAGGCGACAACGGTGTGCGGTAGAGAATCCCGTACTCCCCTGCCAGCTGCCTTGCCCGTTTGCCCACGCCCCAGCGGTCGCCGCCATCCCGAAGCCAGGTAAAGCCCAGTTCCTGATAACGGGCGAGAATTCGGTGAATCCAGCTTTCGTCGACAGACTGTTTGTGCCGGGCAATGGCCGCTTTCCAGTCCGCGCCGTCCAGCACCATGTGAATATGGCAATCTACAAGCATTCTCTTCGCTCCTTTGCGGAAAATCCGCCTGACGGAAATCAGGCGGATTTTGATTTTATTGTTCATCACACAGCGGCTGAATCTTCTCCCGGTAAATCCGGCGGAAGAAATAGAAGGTCGCTGCCGCGCTGGCAATCTCCGCGACCAGGAAGGACAGCCATACCTTATCCACATCGCCGGTCAGGCTCAACAGGTAAGCCACCGGCAACAACACCAGCATCTGCCGGCACAGGGAGGTGAGGGTGGTATAGATGCCGTTGCCCAGCGCCTGGAAGCTGGCGCCCAGCACGATGCAGAAGGATGCAACCGGGAAGCTCCAGCTGATGGTTCGCAGGGCCGCCCGGCCGATGGACAGGAACGCCTCACTGGGATTGAACATTCCCAGCAGAGCGTCGGGAAACAGCTGGAAGGCCAGGAATCCCGCTGTCATCAGGCCAAAGGCCACGGAGCAGGCGATTTTCAGGGTCTTGGTGATGCGCTTTGGCTTTTTCGCGCCGTAATTGAAGGCAATAATGGAGATGGCGGCGTTGTTCAGGCCGAACAGGGGCATGAAGAAGAAGCTCTGGAGCTTGAAATAGACACCGAATACACCGGTAGCCGTCTCTGTAAAGTTCTGCAAAATCTGATTCTGGCCGAATGTCAGGTCGGGGCCGAGGCCGTTCATAACAATGGAAGGTACGCCCACGGTGAGAATCTGGCGGACAATCTTACCCTCCAGACGAAGATACCGGGCACCCAGCTGAACCTCGGGGTTGAACCTGAAGTTAAAGAACCAGACCAGTCCGGCGGAGCACCACTGGCCGATGACTGTGGCCACGGCAGCGCCGGCGATGCCCATGGCAGGGGCGCCGAACCAGCCGTGGATCAGAATCGGGTCCAGAATGATGTTGATAATGGCGCCGGTGCCCTGGGTGATCATGGTGTACACCGTCCGTCCGGTGGACTGCAGCAGCCGCTCGCCCAGGATGGACAGGAATACGCCCACGGTCATGATGCAGCAGATCCGGGAATAAGCGATGCCGCCCTCCACGGTCTCCCGAACATCGGACTGCATTTCGTAGTAGGGCCGCACGCCAAAAATGCCGAACAGCATAAAAATCGCGGTAACGATCAGCATCAGAACCAAGCCGTTGCCGGCAGTACGGTTGGCGGCCTCCTGATTGTTTTCGCCAAGGCTCTTGCTGAGCAGGGAGTTGACACCCACACCGATGCCCACAGCGAAACCAATCTGCATATTCTGAATAGGGAATGCCAGCGACAGTGCCGTCACGGCGCTCTCAGAAACCTGAGAGACGAAGATGCTGTCCACCACGTTGTACAGCGCCTGCACCAGCATGGAGGCGATCATGGGCAGGGCCATGTTCATCAGCAGCTTTCCCTCGGACATGAAGCCCATTTTGTTTCCCTGTAACGTATTTGTACTCATTTCTTTCTCCTAAAACAGTTACACATTTTCTTGACCTATCTATTATAGCGGAATAAAAATGCGGTTTCAAGCCCCATTTGGGATAACTGTAAACCTGTTTGATTCGAACGCGCGTTGTCTTCGATCGTTGAGGCGCGGTATCTTCCGTGGTTCATACTGATATTCAATTATAAACTTGAATTCGTCAGAATTGAAGTTTTTCATACGAAAATCATAATGAGACGGGATTCTATGATTTTCCCTTTCGAAATCATAGAATCGACAACGCCGTTAGGCGGCGTCTATCTGATGAAACCAAATGGTTTATCCGCTAATCGTATTAACACACGTCAAAATACGCCTTGCCGTTTTTTGCGCAAAGACTTGCACCATTCCTGGATAGGTGCTATAATCGCCCTGGAATGAGGTGACGGCGTTGAAAAGTTTATTAAAGTACCTGAAGGGCTATGAAAAGCAGTGTGTGCTGGGCCCGCTGTTTAAGCTGCTGGAAGCGGCCTTCGAGCTGCTGGTTCCGCTGGTAGTGGCCCGGATCGTGGATCAGGGCATCGGCAGCGGCAACACCGGATATATCGTCAAAATGTGTCTGGTGATGGTGGCTTTGGGCTTGATCGGCCTTGCCATGGCGGTGTGCGCCCAGTATTTTTCCGCTGTGGCGGCGGTGGGTTTCTCTGCCCGCCTGCGCCATGTGCTGATGGAGCACATCCTGCACTTAAGCTACAGCCAGATTGACACGCTGGGCACCTCCACCATGGTGACCCGCATGACCTCCGACATCAATCAGGTGCAGAACGGTGTGAATCTGACACTGCGGCTGCTGCTGCGGTCGCCCTTTGTGGTGTTTGGCGCCATGGTTATGGCCTTTACCATTGATTTTCAGGCGGCGCTGGTATTCGCCGGGGTGATTCCCGTGCTGTGCCTCATCGTCTTCGGCATTATGCTCATCACCATGCCCATGTACAAGCGGGTGCAGGCCGCTCTGGACGGCGTGACCTCCGCCACCCGGCAAAACTTAGCGGGTGTCCGTGTCCTGCGGGCCTTCTGCAAGGAGGATACCGAGGCAGCGGACTTTGAGCAGAGAACCGACGGCCTGACAGCGAGGCAGCTCTCCGCCGGACGGATTTCGGCGCTGATGAACCCCGTGACCCTTGTGGTCATCAATCTGGCGGTGGTGATTCTGGTGAAGGTGGGCGCCGTCAAGGTCGAGCACGGCATTCTCACCCAGGGCCTGGTGATCGCCCTGTACAACTATATGTCCCAGATTTTGGTGGAACTAATCAAAATGGCAAACCTTATCATCACACTGGCGAAAGCCGTGGCTTGCGGCAAGCGTCTGTCCGCTGTGCTGAAGATGGAAAGCAACCAGCAGGACGGCGAATATCACGCGGACGGGCTGTCCGGTGACGTGGAGTTCCGGGACGTAACCGCCCGCTACGCCGGTTCCGCCAGCCCTTCTCTGGAGCACATTTCTTTCCACGCCCGTCCGGGCCAGACCATCGGCATCATCGGCGGCACCGGCTCCGGCAAGACCACCCTGGTGAACCTGATCCCCCGGCTCTATGATGCTGCCGAGGGCGCGGTGCTGCTGGACGGCAGAAATGTGCAGGACTATGACATGGTCTCCCTGCGGCGCAGAATCGGCGTGGTGCCCCAAAAGGCGGTGCTGTTCAAGGGCACCATCCGGCAGAATCTCAAGTGGGGCAATGAAAACGCCACCGAGGACGCACTGTGGGATGCTCTGAAAACCGCTCAGGCCAGCGAGGTGGTACTGGGCAAGGACGGCGGTCTGGACGCTCCCGTGGAGCAGGGCGGCGCCAACTTCTCCGGCGGTCAGCGGCAGCGGCTGACCATCGCCCGGGCGCTGGTGCGAAAGCCCGCCATTCTGATTCTGGATGACAGCGCTTCCGCCCTGGACTACGCCACAGACGCCAACCTGAGAATGGCCATTCGGAGCATGGATAACCCGCCCACAACGTTCATCGTCTCCCAGCGGGCGGCGTCCGTGCGCTACGCCGACGAGATTCTGGTTCTGGACGATGGGCTTCTGGTTGGTAAGGGCACCCACGAGGAACTGCTCAAGGACTGTCCCACCTATCAGGAAATCTACTATTCCCAGTTCCCAAAGGAGGCGGCAGGCAATGAATAATCAGATGACTGTTTTGAAAAAAGTCCTGCGCCGCATCCGCCGGTACTGGGGGAGCCTGATCGCCTCCCTGATTCTGGCCACCATCTATGTGGTCATGACCCTGTATATTCCCATTCTGGTGGGCAATGCCATCGACTGCATCGTGGACGCGGGCCGGGTGGACTTTGCCGCCATGTCATTTTCTCTGCGGGGTGTGGTGATCTGCGCCGCGGTTGCCGCCCTATCCCAGTGGCTCATGAGCCAGCTGAATAACCGCATGACCTATCAGGTCACCCGGGACATCCGCAACGAGGCGTTTCAGCACATCCAGAAGCTGCCCTTAAGCTATCTGGATGCCCACCCCCAGGGCGACATTGTCAGCCGGGTTATCGCCGACGTGGACACCTTCGCCGACGGCCTTTTGATGGGCTTTACCCAGCTGTTTACCGGCATTATGACCATTTTCGGCACGCTTCTGTTCATGCTGCGCATCCATTGGGGCATCGCCCTGGTGGTGGTGTGCATCACGCCTTTGTCTTTGCTGGTGGCGAATTTTATCGCTACCCGGACCTATTCCATGTTCCGCCTGCAAACCGTCACCCGGGGCGAGCAGACGGGGCTGATTGACGAAACCATCGGCAACATCAAGGTCGTCCGGGCCTTTGGGCATGAGGACGCCAGTATGGAGCAGTTTGACGAGATTAACGGCAGGCTGCAAACGGCCTCGCTGAAAGCCATTTTCTTCTCCTCTCTGGTGAACCCCTGCACCCGGTTCGTCAACTCCGTGGTCTACGCGGGGGTGGGACTGACCGGTGCGCTGATTGCCATTGGCGGCGGCATTTCCGTGGGCAATCTCACCAGCTTCCTGAACTACGCCAACCAGTACACCAAGCCCTTCAACGAGATTTCCGGCGTGGTGACGGAGCTGCAGAACGCCCTGGCCTGCGCGGGCCGGGTGTTTGAGCTGATCGAGGCCCCGGAGCGTACCCCGGAGCCGGAGACCCCCCAGCGGCCCGAGACGGTGCGGGGCAGCGTGGAGATTCACGACCTGAAATTCTCCTATGTCCCGGAAAAGCCCCTGATTGAAGACTTTAACCTCAGCGTCAAGCCCGGTCAGCGCATTGCCATCGTCGGCCCCACGGGCTGCGGCAAGACCACCTTCATTAACCTTCTCATGCGGTTTTACGACCCGGACGGCGGAGAAATCCTGCTGGACGGCGTGAATACCCGCCATATGCGCCGGGACGATCTGCGGCATTGTGTTGGTATGGTTTTACAGGACACCTGGCTCAAGGCGGGCACCATCCGGGAGAACATCGCCATGGGCAAACCCGACGCTACAGAAGAAGAAATTCTCGCCGCGGCGAAGCAGGCCCACGCCCACAGCTTCATCCGCCGTCTGCCCCAGGGCTACGACACGGTGGTTTCCGAAAACGGCGGCAATCTGTCTCAGGGCCAGAAGCAGCTGTTGTGCATCGCCCGGGTGATGCTGTGCCTGCCGCCCATGCTATTCCTGGACGAGGCCACTTCTTCCATCGACACCCGAACGGAAATCAAAATCCAGAAGGCCTTCGACACCATGATGCGGGGCCGCACCTCTTTTATCGTTGCCCATCGCCTGTCCACCATCCGGGAAGCGGATGTGATTTTAGTCATGAAGGATGGCCACATTGTGGAACAGGGCAAGCACGAGGAGCTGCTCCAAAAGCAGGGCTTCTACGCAAAGCTCTATCAAAGCCAGTTCGCCCACTGAGGAATCCCCCAAAACGAGAAGGGGCTGTCTCACTAAAGTAAAAGTGCACAAATAGAAGAACTGTCATTGCGAAGTAAGTGACCGATGTCACTGGTGCGGCAATCCGTATGCCCCTTGAAATGCTCAGATTTCTGACATTTTTAAGGAGAACGGATTCCCACGCCAGTAAAGCGCACTGGTTCGCAATGACAGCTTTTTCTTGGCAGTCCTATTATATCTTCAGCAGTCCAAGCACGACCTCCATCAGCGGATACCGAACAAACACAATGGTCAAAAGGACAATGGCGTTGACCATCATCAGCTCCAGCCAGTCCTTTCTCCCCCGGAACACGGCGATTCTGTGCCGGAAGATCAGCTTTGCCATCAGGAAGCCCACGAGGGTGCCCAGCGTGTTCATAATCAGATCGTCCACATCCGTTGCCCGGAAGGTAAACAGCTGAATGGCTTCCACCGCCAGGGACGTGAAGAACCCCGCCGCTATTATGCGGTTCCAGCGGCGGTAGCGCTCAAAGTAAGCCGGAAGCAAGAAGCCCAGGGGTGCGAACATAACGGCGTTCAAAATCATGCCCTCAATATTGCTGGCACTGAAATCCTGAAAGGGAACCAGATTGAGGGTAGGATCCCAGCAGATGTACTGAATCCCCGGCACACCGATGACGATGTACATAGCGTTCAGGTACAACGCCAGCAGCGCCATCCAGCCCCATCTCCGCTTTGCCCGCTCCCGGTCAAAGACGAATATGTAAATCAGCACCAGCGGCAGGGACACAATGGCTCCGCAGAGCTTATCCAATAACAATAGCAAAAAATTTTCCATAATTACCTCTTCCGGCCTCGCTGACGCTCGGCCACCTTCCCCAGAGGGCAATGTCATCAACTTAAGGAACCAGTGCCCGATTTCTCTGTCATTGCGAACCAGTCCGCAGACTGGTGTGGTGACCGAAGGGAATGCCTGTGGTGCAATCCGTTCCCCATACAACGTCCCGATTTTGCACCTGTTACCAAGGAGAAAACGGATTGCCACGTCGCTGCGCTCCTCGCAATGACAGTGGTAGACCGTACTTCGGTGTTAAGTTGATGACATTGCCCCAGAGGGGAAGGCCTATTTATCTCCCGTTATAGTTCTGCCCGTTGATAGGCTCCCCGTCCACGGTCACGTCGCTGCATCCGGAGAGCATCAGGTTGTTGCCGCCCAGGTCTCGGAAGGTGCATTTTTCGATGGTAATGCCGGTGGTATCGGTCATGGACACACCGCCGTTGCTGCATTCGTAGATGTCGCTACTGCGCAGGGTGATGCCTGTGCAGCCCTCCGCCTGCACGCCTAAGATGCCGCAGCCAAACAATCCGCAGTTGTCAACGGAAACAAACTCGCAGCCCTGGAACATCAGCACGCCGCCGGCGCAGACCCCCGGCTCCTGGGTATGCCCCGCCGTGATGCCGGACAGCACCAGATTGTCGCAGTTCACAAAGGTCAAAACATTTGCGTACCGGGGTACGGCATTGATGGTGTGGTTCTTGGTCTTGCCGTCCTTGCTGCGGATGGTCAGATTGTCCGCGCCAGCGATCACAAGCGCAGGACCGTCATAGATGTCCTCCCAGCGGTAGTACTTCTTCGGCCCACCGCCGTAGTCCTTGGCGGTGCTGAAATCGATGGTCTCGGCGTCAATGACGATCTCCGTATTGGGGCCGATGGCGGCAAGGAATTCGTCGGCATTGGTGACGGTAACCGTGGTTTTCGGGCCGTCGGGAACGGTTTCGGCGGCAATCAGGCCGTTCATCATGTCCTCGGTGATGGTGTTGCCCTCCGGGTCCACGGCGCCGCAGCCGTTTTCAAACCACTGGGGAATCAGGCAGTCCTCAAAGGTGTTGCCGTCCAGCGTGATGAAGTTGCCGAAGGTGCCGAAGGCGGTATTCTTTACCCAGTTGTCCCGGAAGACGTTGTTTTTCAAGACAACCTCATCCACGCCGGAGCTTCTGACCAGATACTGGGACAGATTGCCGTAGATTTCGCAGTCGGAGATGGCGACATCGGAACTGCTCACCAGATTGAACACCTCGCTGGCTTCCCATTCCTCGTTTTTGCCCAGATCGTAGAGTCGGCAGTTGACCACATTCACGCCGGTACTGTTCAGCACCTGAATGCCGTTGTAGGAGCACTCATAGATATCGCTGTTGGCAACGGTCAAATCGGTGCAGTTATCTGCGCTCACGCCTGTCACGCCGCAGCCGTACAGCCCAACGTCCCGGATGGAAACGCCTCTGTCATATTCCAGACAGATCACGCCGCCCACGCAGGCGCCGGGCTCTTTGGTGTGTCCGGCGGTGAAGCCCGTCATGGAGACGTTATGGCAGCTGTTCAGCCGCAGCACCTGGGCATACCGGGGCCCGGCGGAGAGAATGGTCACGCC
The DNA here is from genome assembly GCA_946011705.1 of uncultured Clostridia bacterium. Lineage (GTDB taxonomy): Bacteria > Bacillota > Clostridia > Oscillospirales > Oscillospiraceae > Faecousia. The sequence goes on from CAMGCA010000005.1 coordinate 11,056, forward strand.
CTTTCCCGCGCCGGTGATGGTGAGATTGTTGGTAAGCTGAATCACCAGCTCGTAGCCGTCATACACCTCATCCCAGAAGCACCATTCGTTGCCCGTTTCCCCGGCGTAGGTGCTGGCAGTGGACAGGTCGTAGGTGCCCGGTTCCAGCCGAATCTCCCGATCGGGGCCGATGGCGGCAATGAAATCATCCACATTGGACACGGTGTACACACCCTCGGCTTCCGCTGCCGCCGTGGTTTCGGCAGGCACTGCCGTGGCTATGACGGTAGTCTCCCCAGCGATATTCTCAGAGCAGGCCGTCATGGACAGCAGCATAATCAGGGATAACAGAATACAGATACACTTCTTCATGCAAAACACATCCTTTCCTTTTTGTTCATCATATCTTCCAAAATCTGGTTTGTCAACCAACGGGCACCTTATGATTTTCTTAAGAAGCTTAGGATTTTCTTAAGCGGCGAGTCAATGGGGTTCGAACCCGGGAGCAGCCGTTACACCGTGGAACCCCACAACCGGAACGGCTGTGAGATGGTATGATATTGGGAATGCTTCATGCGGCATTACAAAAGCGGCCCCGCTTTCGCGGAAGCCGCCTTGCTCAATTGTCCATGTCGTCCAGATCGCGGGCATCATCCGCGGCATCGGTGGTCATGATCTCGCCGAAGTGAACCCGACGCTGAATCTTCATCTCCTCCACCTGATTGTGGATCAGCTCCTTGACCATCAGGGGATCCTTGACATTTTTCAGCACCAGCGTGGGCATGGTCTTGTCGGAGGACAACACCGTCACCGTGCCCACACCGAACAGCCGCTGCCACAGGCTGCGCCGGGTGTCGATGTCCCGGACGCGGTACAGAAGCACCTCGTCGTCTTTGATGTTCAGGAAGCCCTCGGAAATGAACAGCCGATCCTCAGACATCTGATAGCGGGTAAACGAAAGCGGCAGACCCAGATGGCGCTTGCGGTCCTTCCACAGGCACTTGATGTTGATGGACATAGTAATACCCTCCCCGGTTTTTTCTATGTGCATATCGGCTTTACACAGCATAATTGTTTTTTCACTGATTAAGAAACCATGTCATCCCGAGGGTCGTCGAGGGATCTTGGCACCGATTTGACCTGATTCCGTAACGAAAGTGCGTAGATCCTTCGACTCGCACGGCTTACTCAGGATGACAAACTACTCAGCTAAATTCCCCTTTTGCTGAGCAAATCCGATAAGCACATTTTTCTGTATTTTATTCCGAATTACCGGGAAAGTCAAGAAACAATCAGAGAATCAGACAGATCAGCCCCGTGGCGCCCTCGTTGACGATTCTTGTCAGTGTGCCCCGGAATTTAACCCTTACCTCCTCCGGCAGCTGCACCAGCTTTGCCGTCAGGCCCTCCTGAATCATGTCGTAGACGGATTTGCCGAAAATGTTGCTCTGCCAGAGCTTCTCCGGATCCTCCCCGGTGAGCCGCTCGATGAGATCCCGGGACTGCTTTTCGTCCCCCACCATGGGGCTGATCTCCGTGTCGATGTCCACCCGAACCATGTGGATGGACGGCGCGCCGGCCTTCAGCTTTACCCCGAAGGCCCCGCCCTTGCGGATGACCTCCGGCTTTTCCAGCTTCATCTCCCCGGCGGCGGGCATCACCACGCCGTAGCCCGTTGCCTTGACGGAAGCCAGGGCGTCGGAGATTTTGTCGTACTCCTGCTTGATTTTCGCCAGCTCCATGAGAAGGGACAAAAGCTGGGCCTCGCTTTCGATGGGTACTCCGGCCTTGCTGCTGAGAATTTCATAATAGAGCGTCTCCGGCAGGACGATGGCAACGCTGACTGTCCCTTCCGCCAGATCGATGCCGCGCAGGGTGTAGCTCTGAACCTCGGGCAGCTCCCCCAGGGGTGCCAGGGCAGTTTGGGCCTGCCCCAGATTCTGAATCTGCCCCGCCTGCCGCAGAAGGGCCTGATAGAGATTTTCCTTCACCGGGTGGTTCTTTTCCAGAGCGTCCAGCCACCGGGGCAGGTATACCCGCAGCTCTGTCATGGGGAAGGTGTACAGCAGGGCGCGCAGCATCCGGCTGATTCCTGCCGTGTCCAATGTCTGAGCGTCCAGTACCATAGGCTCCACCCCGAACTGCTCCCGGATATACCGGGCGGTGTCCTGAGCCGCCTGCGCCTCCGGGTTCCGGGAATTGATGACCACAAGGAAAGGCTTTCCCGTGCGGCGCATATCGGTGATGGCCCGGCGTTCAGCCTCCACATAGTCCTCCCTCGGGATGTCGGTGACGGTTCCGTCCGTCGTCACCACAAGGCCGATGGAGCTGTGATCGGCCATGACCTTTTTCGTGCCCAGCTCCGCCGCCTGGGTCATGGGGATTTCCTCGTCATACCAGGGCGTGGTCACCATCCGGGGCACGCCGTCCTCCTCAGCCCCCACGGCCCCGGGAATCATATAGCCCACGGAGTCAATGAGCCGCACCCGCAGCCGGGTAGCGCCGTCTGGGCAGATTTCCACCGCTTCCTCGGGGACAAATTTCGGCTCCGTGGTCATGATGGTTTTGCCCGAGCCGCTCTGGGGCAGCTCGTCTCTTGCCCGCTCCACCCGGTAAGGGTCGGAGATGCCGGGAATCACAAGGGCCTCCATAATCCGCTTGACCAAGGTGGACTTGCCCGTGCGCACCGGCCCCACCACCCCGATATAGATATTGCCCCCGGTTCGGGCGGCGATATCCGCGTATAAACTCTCCATAGCCAGCCTCCTCCTTATTCCGGCAGGAGGATGGCTCCTGCCATGGGTTTACCACAGGGTATGTCCGGCGGGTGGAGTTTAGAACCGGTAGTCGGCCAGTGGCCGCGGACAATGCGTTACAAACGCTGAGCGCTTTTTGGGCCTGTCCGGTAGCTCTCCCGCTCAATCATCGGAGGGAAGCCGTGGCGGCCTTGCCGTCAGGCGGTGTCTTCTCAATAGAATGAAACCATTCTATTGAGAAATAGTATTAGCAGGCCATTGTGTATCATAAAAACCGGGAAGCAGCCGCTTCCCGGTTCTTTCCTATGGATTCTTACTTACCGAAGGCATCCAGCGCCAGCTTGAAGGCGCCGTAGGCGCCGGCGTCATTGCCCAGAGAGGCCAGGGTGAACCGGGCCTCGGATGCCGCGTGGAAAACGTACTTCTTAAAGTAGGGCACCACGCCGTCGATCAGCACCTGTCCTGCCTTGCTGACACCGCCGCCGATGACCACCACCTCGGGGTTCACCACGGAGCAGACGTTGGCCAGGAACTCGCCCATGTAGCGGTAGACCTGATCCAGAATGGTGAGAGCTTCCTTGTCGCCGTCCTTGGCGGCGTCGAAGATATCCTTACAGGTCAGGTTTTCCGCACCCCGCAGGGTGCTGGGGGCGTCGGTTCCTTCCAGATGGCGCTTTGCCAGACGGACAATGCCGGTGGCGGAGCAGTACTGCTCCACGCAGCCGTACTTGCCGCAGTTGCACTTCACCGTTTCATCCCGGTTCAGCACCAAATGGCCGATCTCCGCGCCGGAGCCGTGGGCACCGTGGAGCAGGTTTCCTTCCACCACGATGCCGCCGCCCACACCGGTGCCAAGGGTGACGAAGACCATGTTGTCGCAGCCCTGACCGCCGCCCTTCCAGAATTCGCCCAGGGCAGCCACATTGGCGTCGTTGCCCGCCTTCACAGGGAAGCCTGTGAGGGAGGACAGGGTGTCGGAGATATTGAACACACCCCAGCCCAGGTTGACGCACTTATTGACAACGCCCTTGGCGTTGACAGGGCCGGGAACGCCGATGCCGAGGCCCAGAATGTCGCCGGCGGGGATATTGTGCCGAGCCAGATAGTCTTTGACAGATGCCGCGATATCGGGCAGGATCTGACTGCCGCCGTCCACGGTGACGGTGGGAATTTCCCACTTGTCCAGCATTTTTCCGGTTTCATCGAAGTAAGCGATCTTGACGGTGGTGCCGCCCAGATCAATTCCAAAGCCGTATTTCATAGGTGGAGCCTCCTGATTCTTTTTTAGATACCTCCATTATACATATCCTCATAAAAAATGCCAGTCCATTAATGAAAAAAACATTGGAATCTGCATAACATTGCGGCACTCCAAATTCCACTTTGCCATATTGCCGGCCTTACACAATCGAAAGCACGGGATTTTTTGTGAAAAGGCTTGCGTTTGCGGCGGTTTTGCTGTACCATATAGAGGTACTTTCAGAAAGGACGTGTCCCAATTACATGATTACAGTTGATATCTCCAACGTGTGGGGCCAGCTGACGCTGGCAGACCTGTTGGCGATAGAACAAGAGGTTGCCGATGCCCATGCCGCGCTGGCTGACGGCACTGGCGAGGGCAGCGAATATCTGGGCTGGCTGAACCTGCCTGTGCGGGAGGCCACTGACGAAATGAAACGCATCCAGGCCGCGGCAAAAAAGATCCGCGAGAGCTCCGATGTGTTCGTGGTAGTCGGTATCGGCGGCTCCTACCTTGGACCCCGGGCTGCCATCGAGCTGCTGCAGGGCCCCAACCACAACATCGGCAAGGGAAAGGGAAACCCTCAGGTTTTTTTCGCGGGCAACGGCCTGAGCACCCGTCACTGGAACGAGCTGTGTCGTTTGCTGGAGGATAAGGATTTTTCCATCGCGATCATCAGCAAGTCCGGTACCACCACCGAGCCTGCTATCGCCACCCGTGCCCTGCGCTGGATGCTGGAGCGCAAATATGGCACCGATGGCGCCAGAGACCGGATTTTCGCCATCACGGATCCCTGCAAGGGTGCTCTGCGGCAGATGGCTGCCGAGGAGGGTTGGGAGACCTTTGTGATCCCGCCCAATGTGGGCGGCCGTTTCTCCGTGCTGACAGCCGTGGGACTGCTGCCTCTGGCGGTTGCCGGCATCGACATTCTGGAGCTGATAAACGGCGCCGCGGACGCCAAGGAAAGCTACGACCTGCGCTCCTTTGAAAACCCCGTCTGGCAGTATGCCGCCGTGAGAAACCTTTTGTATCGAAGCGGCAAGGCTGTGGAAATCTTCACATCCTTTGAACCGGGCTTCAGAATGTTCGGTTCCTGGTGGCAGCAGCTCTTCGGCGAGTCTGAGGGTAAGGACGGCAGGGGCATCTTCCCCGTCACCGCGGAGTTTACCGCTGACCTGCACTCCCTGGGCCAGATGATCCAGGCCGGTGAGCGGAACATCTTCGAGACCATGGTTCGCTTCGATGCCCCCGAACAGAAATACACCATCGGCGGCGAGTGGAAGAATCTGGATGGTCTAAACTATCTGGAGGGGAAAACCCTGGATTTCGTGGATGAAACGGCCTATCTCGGAACTGTGGCGGCTCATGTGGACGGCGGCGTGCCCGTGATCACCATGGACTGCGGCGAGCTGAACCCCCGGAAGGTGGGGGAACTGTTCTACTTCCTGGAGCTGTGCTGCGGCGTATCCGCCTACATCCTGGGGGTCAACCCCTTCAACCAGCCCGGCGTGGAGATGTACAAGCGCAATATGTTCCAGCTGCTGGGTAAGCCCGGATACGACCGATAAAAATCATCCGGGGAATTCCCTTGGGAAAAATGTAAAATAGTAGTTGCAAATTTCTCCGATAACTGGTAGAATGTGCATAAGCCAAAAATAAAGGCAAGGAGGACATTCCTATGATTCATGTTATTATGGGCCTGAAGGGCTCCGGCAAAACAAAGAAGATGATCGACGCCATCAACGGCGCGGTGGCTGAGGCTCACGGCGATGTGGTCTGCATCGAGTACGGCAGGAAGCTGACCTACGATCTTTCTTATAAGGTTCGTCTGGTGGACTCCAAGGAGTATGGCATTTGCAGCAGTGAGATGCTCAAGGGCTTCCTGAGCGGCCTGCATGCCGGCAACTTCGACATCACCAACGTCTTTATCGACAACCTGTACAAGACCATCGGCACCGATCTGGCTGCCGCTGAGGACTTTGTGACATGGTGCGCCAAGTTTGCCGCTGATAACAGCATGGAGATCACTATTACCATCTCCGAGGATCCCGCTAAGGCCAGTGATGGCATGAAGCAGTATCTGTAATCGACTACATCTTTTCCGCCGCAGCGAAAGCTGCGGCGGCTTTTTTGCGCAGGGAATCTCTGACGGAATAAAACGAAAGGGGCTGTCTCACGAAGAAAACGTTTCGTCAATTTGTACAGGGGGAAAGCAAAACTGTCATTCCGAGCCAGTGCGCTTTACTGGCGTGGGAATCCGTTCTCCTTAAAAATGTCAGAAATCTGAGCATTTCAAGGGGCATACGGATTGCCGCACCAGTGGCATCGGTCACTGGTGCGCAATGACATTTTTCTTTTGCAGCCCTTTTGTTATTCTAAGGAAACTCTGATTAAATCGGCAAGAGCTGGCGGCAGAAGATTTTGGCTCAGCCGAAAGTTCTGAAAGTGGAGGAATACTGTATGTATTTCCCACTTTCAGAACTGAACGGGTGGGGCAAAAGATTCGCCGACCAGCCGCAGACGATTTATTCAGAGGTTCCCTAATTCCTCCATATCCAGCACATCCCCGTTTTGGGTCAGCTGTTCCAGAATACCGTCTTGCAGGCGGTAGCCCTCGCCGCACAGGAGCAGCCCATCTTCATCCTGATAGAAGTAGCTTCCATCGGGCAGGACGAAGAAGGTATTTCCCATGCTGTCGGCATAGGTGATGTCCTCAAAGAGCCGCAGACCGTCCAGAATGTTATCCTTGACCTTCTGGTAGTGGGGCAGGATGTTCACATCGGTGAGACCCAGACCCTCTGCCCACCGGGGAAAGTCCGGGCTGGACTCGCCTTCCTCCTCGGGCTGGACGTAAACAACATCCGCGCAGTTCATGCTGCCGGCGCTGATGCCCACCACCACGCCGTCAAAGCCTTGGAGCAGCTCCCGCAGGCCGATGTCCTGAAAGAAGGCGTTCTGGGTGGGGACGTGTCCGCCGGACAGGAGAATCAAATCACTGCCCGCAATCAAAGCTTCCGCATCTCCCGCATTGAAACCGTCCAGAATGTGGTAGGACTGGAAGGGCATTCCTGCCTCACTGAATGCGCCGGTGGTGTCCGCGGCGAAGCGGCAGGTATCCTCCCGGCTGCCCGGGTCGGCGGCAATGAACAGCGCCCGGGGGCAAGGGGGGAGCACCGCCCGGATGCGGTCGATAAATTCGTTGTCATTGCTTAAGATCGCCCGGTCAGCGTCACCCACATAGGGGCTGCTGGTAACAAACAAAACCATGGGTTATTTCTCCTTTTGAATGGTAAAACCTGGAAAATACTCCTCTACAAAGTCTACCTTTTCCACCTGAAAGGATTTGCCGTTCAGATTTACAAGAGAACCGGCGTAGGTGGTAAAACAGAATGTAATCTTGTAGGAGTACAGGGCCTGATAATTGCGATCAAAGCGTTTGTCCAGCTTGCCGTACTTGCCGTCTCCCAGCAGGGGGTGTCCGGCGTGGGCGAACTGGGCGCGGATCTGGTGTGTTCTGCCGGTGATCAGCTCGCACTCAACGAGAGAAAGACCGTTCCGGCTGGTAAGGGTACGGTAGTTGGTCTGGCAGGTTTTGGCCCCGGTCTGGGGGCTGTCGGTGACGAAGACCCGGTTCTTTTTCGCGTCCTTGAACAGATACCCCTTTAACTGCCCGTCCTTGGGCTTTGGCGTGCCCTCCACAATGGCGAGGTACCGCTTGTCCAGCTCCCGATCCTTGATTTTCTGGTTCATGACCCGCAGAGCTTCGGCAGTCTTCGCCGCGATGACGATGCCGCCGGTGTTCCGGTCAATGCGGTTGCACAGGGCGGGGGTGAAGGCGTTTTCCTCCCTTGGCCGCCATTCCCGCTTCTGATAGAGGTAGGACTGGATGTGGTCAATGAGGGTTCTGCCGTACTCCGCCCCGTCGTGGGGGTGCACCGCAAGGCCGGGGCGTTTGTCCACCAGCAGAATATTCTCGTCCTCGTAGACGATGTTCAGCTTTGGGGAGGCTACCGTCAGGTAGGCGTTGTCCTCCCGGGGCTTGTCGAAAAACTCGTCGTTGATATACAGCTGCAAAACGTCCCCGGCGTTTAACCGGGTGTCCCGGTCGATGCGCTTTCCGTTACACTTGATGCGCTTGAGCCGGATGTATTTCTGGGCCAGGGAGGCGGGAAGCAGGGGGACAGCCTTGGCAAGAAAGCGGTCTAAGCGCTGCCCCGCGTCATTTGGGCCGATGGTTAATTCCTTCATCAGATTTTTCCTATATTCTCGTCAAAGTGGCGGTTGATCTGCTCCGTAAAATCCAGAGCGGCGTTGTAGCCCATCTTTTTCTGACGGTTGTTCATGGCGGCAACCTCCAGAATCACGGCTAAGTTACGTCCGGGAGTGATGGGGATGGTGTTCATGGGCACCTTGACCCCCAGAATCTCCGTGTAGTGCTCCTCAAGCCCTAATCGGTCGTAGGCCTCCAGGGTGTTCCAGGGCACAATGTTCATCACCAGGTTGATCTCGTTTTCCAGCTTGACGGAGCCCATACCGAAGAGCTTGGCCACATTGATGATGCCGATGCCCCGCAGCTCTACATAGTTGCGGATGAGGGCGGGGGCAGTGCCCATGAGGGTGCCGGCGGAAACCTTGCGGATTTCCACCGCGTCGTCGGCGATGAGCCGATGTCCACGCTTGAGAAGCTCCACGGCGCACTCGGATTTGCCGATGCCGCTGTCGCCGGTGAGGAGGATACCCTCGCCGTAGACCTCCACCAGCACGCCGTGGCGGGTGACCCGGGGGGCCAGGGCGGTTTTCAGGTAGGCGATGATAGAGGAGACAATGGCGCTGGTGGGATCCTTGGAAAGCAGGATGGTGATATTATGCTTTTGGGCCATTTCCAGCATTTCCGGATGGGGCTGGATGCCCCGGGCAATGAGCAGGGCTGGGAACTTGTAGGAAAACAGTCGGTCAAAGATGGCGCTACGGTTGGCGGGGGTCAGCTTTCCGACGTAGCTCATCTCTACGTTGCCCATGACCTGAAGACGCATAGGCTCGTAGTGGTCGAAGAAGCCCGCCAGCTGCAGTCCCGGGCGGGATACATCCTCCACCGTAATGCGGATGGAAGCGTAGTCCGAGGAGGCGTAGGCAATTTCCAGCTGGAATTCCTCCACCAGTGTTTTCAGTGGTACGGAATAGGTATCGATCATGGTTCCACCCCAAATTGTTAATTCTTGGCTTCATTATAGCCGCCTGGCGGTGGAATATCAACCCATTTTCAAAAAATCGAAAAATTTTGAAAAAAGTGCTTGCATTTTTGGGAAAAGTCTGGTATCATAGTCAAGCGCCTGTAGAGGGCGTAGTTTGTTGAGTAAACATCCGGATGGGAGGTGCAATAAATGGCGAAATGTGATTTTTGTGGCAAGGGCGTAACCTTCGGTATCAAGGTCTCCCACTCCCACAGACGTTCCAATCGTGCATGGAAGCCCAACGTCAAGCGCGTTAAGGCTGTCGTGAACGGAACTCCCTGCCATGTGTACGCTTGTACCAGATGCCTCCGCTCCAATAAGGTCGAGCGCGCCATCTGATTTCCCTGGCATATAAAATACGCTGCTGATTTTCAGCAGCGTTTTTTATTTGCGGCGAGTCGCCGCGGACAATGCGTTACGGACGCTAGGAGGTCATCGTACATCCTATGGGCCCCTCGAAGGGTA
>CAMGCA010000006.1 GCA_946011705.1 uncultured Clostridia bacterium
GTCCGGATCGAGGACCTGCTGGGCCGGGACAGCGTCCAGGTGAATATGGAAGAGATCGCCGGGTATATCCGGGGCAAGACGGTGCTGGTCACCGGGGGCGGCGGGAGCATCGGCAGCGAGCTGTGCCGCCAGATCGCCGGGGCGGGGCCGGAACAGCTGATCATTTTCGACATTTACGAGAATAACGCCTACGACATTCAGCAGGAACTGAAACGCAGTTACCCGGACCTGAATCTCAAGGTGCTCATCGGTTCCGTGCGCAACACCAACCGGGTGGAGTACGTGGTGGGGAAGTATAAGCCAGACCTGATCTTCCACGCCGCAGCCCACAAGCACGTTCCTCTGATGGAGGACAGCCCCAACGAGGCCATTAAGAATAATGTCTTCGGAACCTACAAAATGGCGAAGGCCGCCGCGAAACACGGTGTCAAGCGGTTCGTGCTGATTTCCACGGACAAGGCGGTGAACCCCACCAACATCATGGGCGCGTCCAAGCGGCTGTGCGAGATGGTGGTGCAGATGATGAACCGGGAGTCGGAGACGGAATTCGTGGCGGTGCGCTTTGGCAATGTTCTGGGCAGCAACGGCAGCGTGATTCCGCTGTTCCGGAAGCAGATCGAGGCAGGCGGCCCCGTCACCGTGACCCACCCGGATATCATCCGCTATTTTATGACCATTCCCGAGGCGGTGAGTCTGGTGCTGCAGGCCGGCTGCTACGCCAAAGGCGGCGAGATTTTCATTCTGGACATGGGCGAGCCGGTGAAAATCGACACCATGGCCCGGAATATGATCCGCCTCAGCGGCTTCGAGCCGGACGTGGACATCAAAATTGTGTATACCGGCCTGCGCCCCGGCGAGAAGCTCTACGAGGAGCTGCTCATGAAGGAGGAGGGAATGCAGGAGACGGCCAATAAGCTCATTCACATCGGAAAACCCATTGAAATGAACGATGAGGAGTTCCGGAAGCAGCTGGAACAGTTGGACAAAGCCTGCAAGGCCGAGGTCAGCAATATCAAGGATATTGTGGCGGAAATTGTGCCAACCTATAAGCAGAAAGTGGAAGTTTGACCGGAATAGGAGACTGTTTTCATGTATCAGAAATTTGGAAAACGACTGCTGGATCTGATTCTATCCGGCTGCGCCATTGTGGTGCTGGCACCGGTGTATCTGCTCATCGCCCTTGCCATCAAGCTGGATGATCCCGGCCCGGTATTCTTCCGTCAAAAGCGAGTGGGCATCCACAAGACCCACTTCGAGATTTTGAAATTCCGCACCATGAAGTGCAGCACACCCAGGGATGTGCCGACGCATCTTCTGGAAAATCCGGAGCAGTACATCACCCGGGTGGGCCGGGTGCTGCGGAAAACCTCTCTGGACGAGCTTCCCCAGATTTTTCAGATTTTCACTGGTAAAATGTCCATTATCGGCCCCCGGCCAGCCCTGTGGAATCAGTTCGACCTGATCGCCGAGCGGGACAAGTACGGCGCCAACGACCTGCGTCCGGGCCTCACCGGTTGGGCGCAGATCAACGGCCGGGACGAGCTGCCCATCGATGTGAAAGCCCGGTTTGACGGGGAGTATGTGAAAAATATCAGCTTCTGCTTCGACTGCAAGTGCTTTTTCGGAACGATTCTCTCGGTGCTGAAGTCCGATGGCGTTGTGGAGGGCGGCACCGGTAGTTTGAAGAAGGAGAAAAAGCAATGAAGCGGATTCTGATTACCGGTGCCGGAAGTTTCATCGGCAATCGTGTGAAGGCATATCTGGAGCAGTGGCCGGAAAGCTATCAGGCGGAGATGGTCAGCCTGCGGACGGATGACTGGCGGAAGCAGTCCTTTCGGGGTTATGACGCCATTCTCCACGCCGCCGGTATCGTCCACCAGCCGAAATCCAAAGGTGACCCTGCTCAGGCGGAGCTGTATGACCGGGTGAACCACCGGCTCACCGTGGAGGTGGCCCAAAAGGCAAAAGAGGAAGGCGTGGGACAGTTCCTTTTCTTAAGCACCGAAGCTGTCTACGGCCTTCACGCCCCGGTGGGAAAGGTCGTCACCATTACGAAGGACACCCCAATCCGCCCCGTTGACAATTACGGCATCAGCAAGGCCCGGGCGGAGGAAGGGCTTGCCGCCCTCCGGGACGGACACTTTAAGGTGGTCATTCTCCGCCCACCCATGATTTACGGAAAAGGCTGCAAGGGTAACTATCAGACCCTGGCGAAGCTGGCGAAGAAGCTTCCGGTGTTTCCGCTGGTGGAAAACCAGCGCTCCATGCTGTATATTGACAATCTGTGCGAGTTTATCCGCCTGCTGGTGGAGGACGGGGCCGACGGCCTGTATTGCCCCCAGAACGCGGAATATGTTTCAACTTCCGATATGGTCAGCCGCATCGCACACGCAAATGGCCGCGGGCTCCTGCTGGTTCGGGGTTTTACCTGGGCGCTGAAGCTGCTCGCGCCCATGACAGGCATGGTGGACAAGGCCTTCGGCAGCCTGTGCTATGACCATAGCTTAAGCGATTACCCCAAAAACTACTGCGTTAAAACCTTTGACGAATCCATTCTGGAAACAGAGGGGGCAAGCCAATGAAAAAGGACATTCTGTTTGCTTGCGAGTTTTTTTTCCCCGTGTATATTTCCTCTGCCCAGCTGCCCTTTGATACGGCGAAGGCGTTGAAGGCGGCGGGGTATTCCGTGGATGTGCTCTGCGGCTACCCCAGAGAGTATCTGGACGGGGACAATATTCCCGTGGAGGAAAATGTGGAGGGCATCCACATCCGCCGCCTCAAGTACATCCAGCTGGATCGCTCCGGCTTTCTGGGGCGCATTGTCAACTATTTCTCCTTCACCTTTATGGTTCTGCTGAACCTGCCCAGGCTTCGCCATTACCGCTCCATCGTAGTCTATTCCAACCCGCCCATTTTACCCTGGATCGTGTCCTGGGCAAAAACCCTGTTTGGTACGAAGCTGGTATTCGTTGCCTACGATCTGTATCCTGAGGTAGCGACAGTAACAAAGACACTGGGGGAGGGGAATCCCATCTGCCGGCTCATGAACCACATCAACCGCTGTATCTGCCGCCGGGCAGACCGGATTGTGGCACTGTCCAGCGAAATGAAAACCTACATTTTGGCCCACCGGAACTATCCGGAAAACGCTGTTAAGATCATTCCCAACTGGTACGCCGATCACGGCCCCATGTCGCCGGACCGGGAGAATAATCCCTTCCGGCAGGTGACGAAAGACCGCTTCACCGTGTCCTATTTCGGCAATATGGGCACCATGCAGGATATGCAGACCGTTCTGGAAGCGGTGCGGCAGCTGCGGGACGAGGACGTGTTCTTCCTGTTTGCCGGTCACGGCAACAAAATGGAGGCGCTCAGGGACACCGTGCAGGCGGAGGGCATCGATAACATCAAGATTTATCCCTTCCTCCACGGACAGGATTTTCAGAACGCGCTGGAAATCAGCGACTGCGCCCTGGTGACGCTGGTTCAGGGAGCCACAGGCCTGTGCGTTCCCAGCAAGACCTACAGCTACATGATGCAGGGCATCCCTTTGCTTGCCGTCATGGACGAGGGAGACATTGTCTCGGACATCGAAAGCGGTGCCGGACGCTGGGTCCGAAACGGCGAGGGAACGCTGCTGGCACAGCACATCCGGGAAATGAAAGCCGACCCGCAGACGGTGTCGCGGATGCGGATGGTCTGCCGGAAGCTTTATGAGACAAAATACACGGAAGAAATCTGTACGAGTCAGTATGTCACCCTGTTCCGGGAACTTTTGGAGCAGGCTTAGGAGAGAAGAATATGAGCATTTTCGCGAACAAAACTCTGATGATCACCGGCGGCACCGGCTCCTTCGGCAACGCGGTGCTGAACCGGTTCCTGAATACGGATATCGGCGAGATCCGCATTTTTTCCCGGGACGAGAAAAAGCAGGACGATATGCGCCATGAGTTTCAGGCAAAGCTGCCGGAAGCCGCCAACAAAATCAAATTCTTCATCGGCGATGTCCGGGACATTCAGTCGGTGAAGAACGCCATGCACGGCGTGGACTACATTTTTCACGCGGCGGCTCTGAAACAGGTGCCCTCCTGTGAGTTCTTCCCCATGGAGGCGGTGAAGACCAACGTAATCGGCACGGACAATGTGCTGACCGCCGCCATCGAAGCCGGGGTAAAAACCGTCATCTGCCTGTCCACCGACAAGGCCGCCTACCCGGTCAACGCCATGGGTACCTCCAAGGCCATGATGGAGAAGGTCATCGTGGCAAAATCCCGCACCGTTTCCCCCGAGGCCACTAAAATCTGCTGCACTCGCTACGGCAACGTCATGTGCTCCCGGGGCAGCGTCATCCCCCTGTGGATCGACCAGATCCAGGCGGGCAACCCCATCACCATCACCGAGCCCAACATGACCCGGTTCATCATGTCGCTGGAGGAAGCGGTGGATCTGGTGCTATTTGCCTTTGAGCACGGCACCAGCGGCGACATTCTGGTGCAGAAGGCCCCGGCCTGCACCATCGCAACCCTGGCGAAGGCGGTGACGGAGCTGTTCCACCCCGGTCACGAGATCAAGGTCATCGGCATTCGCCATGGCGAAAAGATGTACGAAACACTGCTGACCAACGAGGAATGCGCCCATGCCATTGATTTGGGCAATTTCTACCGGGTGCCCTGCGACAAGCGGGATCTGAATTACGACAAATACTTCCGGGTGGGCGATGTGGAGCGCAACGTCCTGACGGAGTTCAATTCCAACAATACCCAGCTTCTGGACGTGGAGCAGGTGAAGGAAAAGCTTCTGTCCCTGGCCTACATCCGGGAGGAGCTGGAAGCACGGAAGAAAGACCACTGAGGGAGGAAAGCCATGAATATCCTGATTACCGGCGCGGCGGGCTTCGTGGGAAAAAATCTAAGTGCGGCCCTTCACTGCCTGCAAAACGGCACGGACCGGACCCGGCCCGGCCTCGCCATCGGGGAGCTTTATCTGTACGATAAGGATTCTCCGGCGGCGCTTCTGGAGGAAGCCTGCCAAAAGGCGGACTTTGTCTTCAATCTTGCCGGAGTGAACCGCCCGAAAGAGCAGGAAGAATTCATGGAGGGGAATTTCGGCTTCGCTTCCACCTTGCTCGCTACCCTGAAAAAATATAAAAACACCTGCCCCGTCATGTTGTCGTCCTCCATTCAGGCAACGCTGGTAGGTCGCTACGCCCAGGGCGGTTATGGACTGTCCAAGAAGGCGGGGGAGGAGCTGTTCTTCCGCTACGGCGAGGAGACCGGAGCCAAGGTACTGGTGTACCGCTTTCCAAACCTGTTTGGCAAGTGGTGCCGCCCCAATTACAATAGTGTGGTAGCCACCTTCTGCCATAACTATGCCCATGACCTGCCCATTTCCGTCAGCGACCCGGCGGTGGAGTTGGAAATGCTGTACATTGACGATCTGGTTGCCGAAATGCTGGACGCTTTGGAGGGGAAAGAACACCACTGCGAATTTGAGGGCCTGACCACGGTGCTGACGGACAATGGCCGCTACTGCGCTGCCCCCGTATCCCACAGGGTCACGCTGGGAGAAATCGTCGCCCTGCTGGACAGCTTCAAGGCGCAGCCCCAGACTCTCCTCATGCCGGAGATTCCCGAAGGGAGCTTTGCCAAAAAGCTGTACTCCACCTACCTTTCCTATTTGCCCAGGGAAAAGGCCATGTTCCCTCTGAAAATGAACGTGGATGCCCGGGGCAGCTTCACGGAGCTGCTGAAAACCGAAAGCTGCGGCCAGTTCAGCGTGAATATCTCGAAGCCCGGCATCACCAAGGGCCAGCACTGGCACCACACCAAATGGGAATTCTTCATTGTGGTTTCGGGTAAGGGCCTGATCCAGCAGCGGAAGATCGGTACAGAGGAAGTGCTGAATTTTGAAGTTTCTGGGGAGAACATTCAGGCGGTGCATATGCTCCCCGGCTATACCCACAACATTATCAATCTGTCCGAGACAGAGAACCTTGTGACCCTGATGTGGGCCAACGAGCGCTTTGACCCCGCGCATCCGGACACTTTCTTTGAGGTGGTAGAGTAATGGAAATGAAGCTGGATTATTCCGACATTTCTTTCAAGAATAATGGAAAATTGAAGCTGCTGATCATCGTGGGCACCCGCCCGGAGATCATCCGGCTGGCGGCGGTGATCAAAAAGTGCCGCACCTACTTTGACTGCATTCTGGCCCACACCGGGCAGAACTACGACTATAACCTGAACGGCATTTTCTTCCGGGATTTAGGACTAAAAGACCCGGAGGTGTACATGAACGCGGTGGGCGATGATCTTGGCGCCACCGTTGGCAACATCATCAACTGCTCATACAAGCTCATGGCCCAGGTAAAGCCCGACGCCATGCTGATTCTGGGGGACACCAACTCCTGCCTGTCCGCCATTCCCGCCAAGCGGCTGCACATTCCCATCTTCCACATGGAGGCGGGCAACCGCTGCAAGGACGAGTGCCTGCCGGAGGAAACCAACCGGCGCATCGTGGACATCATTTCCGACGTGAATCTGGCCTATTCCGAGCACGCAAGAAAATACCTCCACGACTGCGGCCTGCCCAAGGAGCGGACCTACGTCACCGGCTCCCCCATGGCGGAGGTGCTCCATTCCAACCTTGCAGCTATTGAAGCTTCCGATGTCCATAAGCGTCTGGGGCTGGAAAAGGGGAAATACATCCTGCTCTCCGCCCACCGGGAGGAGAATATCGATACGGAGAAAAACTTCTTCTCCCTGTTTACCGCCATCAACGCCATGGCGGAAAAGTACGATATGCCCATTCTCTATTCCTGCCATCCCCGCTCCAAAAAGCGGCTGGAAGCCACGGGCTTTGAGCTGGACAAGCGGGTGATTCAGAGTACCCCTCTGGGCTTCCACGACTACAATTGCCTGCAAATGAACGCCTTCGCGGTGGTGTCCGATTCCGGCACCCTGCCGGAGGAGAGCAGTTTCTTCACCTCCGTGGGCCATCCCTTCCCGGCGGTGTGCATCCGCACCTCCACGGAACGTCCGGAGGCTCTGGACAAGGGCTGCTTCGTGCTGGCGGGTATTGACGAGGGGCACCTGCTTCAGGCGGTGGATACCGCCGTGGAGTTGAACCGCAACGGCGATTACGGAATCCCTGTGCCGGATTATATCGAAGAAAACGTATCCACCAAGGTGGTGAAGATCATCCAGTCCTACACCGGCGTGGTGGACAAGATGGTCTGGCGAAAATACTAAACAGAAGGAGGCGGGCACCGTGAAATACCTGTTCATCAACACCGTAGCGGGCTACGGCAGTACGGGCCGCATTGCGGCGGACAAGTGCCGGGAGCTGAATGCTCAGGGGCACACCTGCGTGCTCGCCTACGGACGAATGAAAACCGGCTGCGAAGACATCCAGACGATGAAAATCGGCTCTGATTTTGGCGTAAAGTGTCACGCACTGGAAAGTCGGATGCTTGATAACAGCGGCTTCGGCTCCCGCCGGGCAACTGTGGCGTTTCTCAAATGGGTCAGAGAATTTGACCCGGATGTGATCTGGCTGCACAATGTCCACGGCTACTATATCCACATCGGGGAGCTGTTTTCTTACCTTCGCGCCTGCGGGAAGAAGATTATTTGGACCCTTCACGACTGCTGGGCCTTTACCGGGCATTGCGCCTATTTTGACTATGTGCGCTGCGAAAAATGGCAGACCGGCTGCCACAGCTGCCCTCAGAAGCACACCTATCCGGAAAGCCTTCTGCTGGACAACAGCTGCAGGAATTACCAGCGAAAGAAGACTCTGTTTACCGGCATTCCCAATCTGACCCTGACGGTGCCGTCCCACTGGCTGGAGAGCCGGGTGAAGCGGAGCTTTTTGAAGGATTACCCGGTGGAGGTTATCTACAATCAGGTGGACAAAGCCGTTTTTAAGCCCACCCCTGGGGATTTCCGTCAGAAACACGCTCTGGAGGGAAAGAAAATCCTGCTGGGCGTTGCCAGCGTCTGGGAAGAGCGGAAGGGTTTACGGGATTTTATCGCCCTGAGTAAGCTGCTGGATGACCGGTTCCGGATTGTGCTGATCGGACTGAATTCCAGGCAGCTGGCATCCCTGCCGGAAACCATACTGGGACTGCCCAGAACCGACAACGTTTTGCAGCTGGTGCAGGCCTATTCGGAAGCAGATGTGTTTATCTGCCCCAGCACCGAGGAGACCTTCGGCATGACGGTGCTGGAAGCCTGCTGCTGCGGCTGTAAGACGGTGGTCTATCAGGACACCGCCTGCGAGGAAGTGGCGGATGCCTTCGGCGGCATTGCCGTGCCTCGGGGCCCGGAGCATCTGAAAGATGCCATTTTGAAACTGACAGGGGAGGAAACCAAGTGAAGCAGTACCCATTTCCCAAAAACCGCTGGACGGCTGCCGCTTTCGGCCTGTTTCTGTTTGCCATGCTGCTGCTGGCCCGGGACACGATCATCACCTCCGTCATTGTGGGATTCTACAAGTCCCAGTTCCTGATGCTGGCCCTCATGGGGCTGCTGGGTCTGGCCTTCCTGATCTACAACCGCCGAAATCTCCGGGAGATCCTGACGGATAAGCGAATTTTCCTGATTCTGGCCCTTACCCTGTTTTTTGTGGCGGTGATGGTGCTGAAACGGGACTGGCAGATCATGTATTTCAGCATCCTGCTGTGCCTGATTTTTGCCGTATTTGTGACCTTTTTCACCGATTCCGAAAGCGTTGCCAGATATTATGTGGTAATTCTCACCGCTCTGAGTGTGTACGCTCTGATTGCCACCTATGTGCTGCGGAAGCTGGGCTATATGGGCGTGATTCCCCACCCAAAGTCCGTGACCAATGACGCGGGCATGGTGTTTTTCGACTACGGCCTGTGCTTTGCGGTGGATCACCGCTACTGGCACCGGAATTTCGGTATTTTCCGGGAGCCGGGGGTCTATCAGTTCTTTCTGCTGCTGGGACTGTACTTAAATCACTATCAGGCGCGGTGGGAGAGGGAGGGAACCCGCTGGATTTTTACCGGACTGCTGGCGGTTACCATGATTTCCACCTACTCCATCGGAGGCTTTGCGGAGCTGGGACTGTTTGCGGTGTTCCTCTATCTGGACAAGAAGTATTACCGCACCAAATTGGGCCGCTGGGTAGGCGTCGGCTGTATCGCGGCTGCCGTGGCGGTGGTGATTGCGGTATTCATCGAATCGCGGAAGCCGGAGTTCGTCTATTCGCCGCTGTATGAGCTGTACGATATGTTCCTTCGCCTGACTACGGCCTCGGATTCCTCTGTTGACCGGGGAAGCGCCCTGATTACCGACTTGCGGATGTTCCTGCAGCATCCGCTGCTGGGGTCAAAAATCGCCCCGGTGCTCCACGGCACCAACCACAATACCAGCTCCACCCTGATTCTCTTCGCCATTACCGGCGTATTCGGCGGGCTGATCCACCTTGCGGCATGGGCTGCCCTGCTGTGGAAGAAGCAGAGGAATGTGTTCGGAAATCTGCTGCTTCTGGTGATTTTTCTCATGTCCTTCAACACCCAGAATCTGGTTGCCGATGTGTTTTTCTGGCTGTTTCCCGTCATGGCTCTGGTGGAGCGGGGGCTGCCGCTGCTTCATAAAAAGGAGGCGTAAATGGAACAGGAACTGCTGCGCAGGGTTCAGCTGACCCTGTTGGAAATCGCCGTGGAAATCAAGCGGGTCTGCGAGGAAAATGATATCCGCTATTTCCTTTCCGATGGTACCCTTCTGGGGGCCGTGCGCCATCAGGGCTTCATACCCTGGGACGATGATATGGACATGGGAATGCTCCGGGCGGATTATGAGAAATTCTGCCGGATTGCCCCCAAGGCGCTGAAGCCGGAATACTGCCTTGAAACGTGGAACACCGATTCCGGCTACGGTCTTCCCTTTGCCAAGGTGATGAAGCGGAATACCGTATATCTGGAAAGTAAAAAGAACACAAAAATGCGGGAAAAAGGGTTCTATATTGACGTTTTTCCCTTTGATAACGCCCCGGCAGAAGAAGAAGCGCAGCAGGCGCTGGTGCGAAAGCTTTTGCCCATTGCCCGGATGATGCTGATGAAATGCGGCTACCGGCCCTGGATGGAGCAGGACAGAATTCTCTGGAAAAAACGGATCGGCTACCTCTACTACCAGCTGAAAGCCCTCTTTGTCTCCCATAAGGAGCTGGCCCGGGCCTATGACGCGGTGGCGGAGTCCTTCCCGGACAGCGGTGTGCTTTTAGAGCAGAGTGGACGGCCACGGCCTACCTTTTTCCGGCAGGAGTGGTGCGAAAATCTGGCGCTCTACACCTTTGAGGGCGTGACCTTCCCGGGCCCTAAGGACTATGACGCCTACTTAACCAACCAGTACGGCGACTATATGACCCCTCCTCCGGAGGGAAGCCGGGAGAACCGGCATCAGATCGTGGAAATTGATTTCGGAGAATAAAGGATGTGAACGGATGAAACGAATCCTGTTTCTGACCAATTACGCCTCGCCCTACCGGGTTCGTTTCTTTGACGAGCTGGGGAAGTCGGCCCAGGTCACGGTGCTGTATTCCGACCGCCGGGGTACCCTGTCCCACCGGGACGAAAAATGGTTCGAGGAAGGGGAGGGCGGCTTTCGAGGCGTCCAGCTCAGCGGCGCCATCGGCAAGGGCAGAAGAACCCTGTGCCTCAGCGTCCTGCGGTGGCTGAAGCGGGACTATGACGCCATCATCGTGGCGGGCTACTCTTCCCCCACGGCGATTCTTGCTATGCTGTGGATGCGGCTCATGGGCATTCCCTTCTATATGGAAATTGACGGCGGCCTGATCCGCGAAAGCAGCGGACTGCGCTACCGGATCAAGCGGTTTCTGGTGCGGCTGCCCAGCGGCTGGCTCACCACAGGAAAGTACCCCACCCATTTTCTGACCCATTACGGAGCGGATCCAAAGCGAATTGCTGAGTATCCCTTCTCGTCCCTGTTTGCCGGAGACATTCTGCCGGAGACGCCATCCCAGGCAGAAAAGCAGGCGCTGCGGGAGAAGCTGGGTATCCCGGAGAAACGGATGATTCTGGCTGTGGGTCAGTTCATCTACCGCAAGGGCTTTGACGTGCTGCTGCGCGGGGCGAAGGACATGCCTGCCGATGTGGGCATCTACATTGTGGGCGGGGAAGCCGATGAGCGGTACACCAAACTTCGGCAGGAGCTGGGACTTGAGAATGTCCACTTCTGGGGCTTCCGTCCAAGGCAGGAGCTTGCGGAGCTGTATATGGCGGCAGATGTGTTCTGTCTGCCTACCCGGGAGGATATCTGGGGGCTGGTGGTAAACGAGGCCATGGCCTTTGGACTGCCGGTGGTGACCACGGAACAGTGCGTGGCGGGCCTGGAGCTGGTGGAAAACGGTGTCAACGGCTATCTGGTGCCAATAGAAGATCCCGATGCCCTTGCCGAAAGCCTGAATAAAGTGCTTTCCTCGGATATGGAGGCCATGGGTCGGGCATCGCTTCAGAAGATTCAGGGCTATACCATCGAAAAGATGGCCGAGGCCCACCTGGCCATTGTGCAGGAAAAGGAGTAGGTCATGATTCAGTTCAGTATCATCACCGTATGCCTCAACGCCGGACAGGGACTGCTGGACACGGTGGAGCGCACCCTGGGGCAGACCTACGGACACTTTGAGATCATCGTCAAGGACGGCGGCTCGCGGGACGGAAGCATCGAAAAGCTGCCCGACGACCCCAGAATCCGGGTGGTCACCCGGAAGGATACAGGCATTTACGACGCCATGAATCAGGGAATTGAGGAAGCAGGGGGCGATTACCTGATCTTCATGAACTGCGGCGACTGGTTCTACAGTCCTGATGTCCTGCAATCCGTTGCAGAGCGCATTGGAGAAGCCCGGCTGCCGCTGTACTACGGCAAGTGCTTTGATCGGATGACGGGACAGGTGCGGGCTTATCCGAAGCAGCTGACCCGGATGACCTGCTACCGCACCATGATCTGCCATCAGGCCACGGTCTACCGGGCGGATGTGCTGAAAAAAAGGCCCTATGACCTGTCCTATCCCATCCTGGCGGATCGGGAGACACTGTGGCATCTGGTCTGTGCGGAAAAGGTGGAGCCTAAGTATCTGGACACGGTGATTGCCGACTATCAGGGCGGCGGAGAGAGCGCCAGCGAGAAATACATCCGGCGCAACCGGGCGGATCAGCAGCGGCTGCTGGATACCTATTACCCCAAAAGCGAGCAGCTGAAATATAAACTCCTGATGGCGCTGACCTTCCAGAAGCTGCGGGTAGCTCTGTCCAAAAGCCCGAAATACAGCAAATACTATTTTAGAACCATTCAGACCCTGTACGACTGGAAGGAGCGGATTCGCAAATGAAGAGCATTCTGCTGAAAGCCATATACTACTGGGAGAGAATGTGGAATCTTCTGACTCTCCGGCGGAAAAAGGTGGTTTTTGACAAGTCCATCCGCTTCCATGGGATCATGGGCCTATACGGCAGGGGACAGGTCCGCATGGGCAAAAACGTGCTGATTAATTCCAAGGAAAGCGCCAACCCCGGCATGGGCTGTTACCCCAAAACGGTTTTCAACGTACCCACGGGCAGCCTGACCATCGGTGACGATGTGGGGATGTCCGGTGTTGCCATCTCCTGTGTGGAGCGGGTTACCATCGGAAACCATGTGCTGCTGGGGGGCGGTGTGAAAATCATGGACTCGGATGCCCATTCCCTGGACTATGAGAAGCGGGGAAAGGGTCACAAAATCGATGTGCCGGTTTCCAGACCGGTTGCCATCGGCGACCATGTCTTTGTGGGCGCCAACGCCATGATTCTCAAGGGTGTGACCATCGGGGAGAAGGCCGTCATCGGCGCCGGCTCTGTTGTGACGAAAAATGTACCCGCCGGTGAAATCTGGGGAGGAAATCCGGCAAAAAAGATCGGCACTGTGCCGGAACACGCGTAAAAGGAGAATGGGGATGAAGGTACTCTGGCTGTGCAATAACGCCCCCGGCGCGGTGCGTTCCGCCCGCAGCGGGAAACCGGAAAGCCAGGTCAATTGGCTTGACCATGTGCTGCACGACCTGCGGGCGCAGGGAGTGACGCTGCGGATTCTGTACCGTGGCGGCGGCGTTCCCGGGCAGATCGATGAAGCGTGCAGCTATGTCCCCGTTCCGGAAACTCCGGCCCACATCTACCAGCCGGAGCTGGAGGAAGCCTTTCGGCAGGAGCTTCGTACTTTTGCGCCGGACGTGATTCACAGCTGGGGCGTGGAATACCATCACGCGCTGGCCATGGTGAACGCAGCGGAAAAGGAGGGCATGCTCCCTCGTATGGCCGCCAGCATTCAGGGCCTGTGCTGCCGCATCGCGCCCCACTATACAGATGGCCTTCCCGTAAGGGCCTTGCGTGCCCGAACCCTGCGGGATTTTGTCCGCCATGACAGCATTCTGGTGCAGCAGGCGCAGTACGCCCAGCGGGGGGAACTGGAAGTGGAAGCCCTTCGCAAGCTGACCCACGTCATTGGCCGTACGGACTGGGACCGGGAAAACGCACTGGCAATCAATCCCAATATCACCTATCATCACGGTGACGAAACCCTGCGGGATGTGGTCTATCCCAGCCGGGGGATCTATGCCCGCTGCCGGAAACACCGGATTTTCGTCTCCAGTTGCTCCTATCCTGTGAAGGGCTTTCATATTCTGCTGGAAGCGATGGCGATTGTCCGCAAGGCGTACCCGGATGCGGAGGCCGCCGTCACGGGCAGACCCTTCCTTGCCGGTGATTTCAAAAGCCGGCTCCGTCAGAATGGGTACGAACAATACCTCAGCGCCCTTGTGAAGCGGAATAAGCTGGAAAACGCCATTCATTTTCTGGGCCATTTGTCTGCGCAGGATATGAAACAGGCCTATCTGGACGCCAATGTGTTTGTGCTGTCTTCCACCATGGAGAATTCTCCCAACGCCCTGGGAGAGGCCATGCTGCTGGGGCTGCCCTGTGTTGCGGCGGAGGTTGGCGGTGTGTCCAGCCTGATGGGAGATAAGGAGGGTATTCTCTGCGCTCCGGTGAATCCGGAAGCCATGGCCGAAGGCATCTGCCGTGTGTTCGCCATGGAGGAAAAGGCGGAAGCCATAGGAGCGGCGGCGAGAAGCCGTGCTTTCATGACCCACGACCCCGCGAAAAATCTGAGAGACCTGATGGAAGTCTACAGACTGCTGTCCGGGAAGGAGAGATAATCATGGAGCGCACCCCCCTGATCAGTGTCATCGTACCTGTATACAACGTGGCGGCTTATCTTCCCCGGTGTGTAGATTCCATCCTGGCCCAGACCTATGAAAATCTGGAAATTCTTCTGGTGGATGACGGCTCCACCGATGATTCCGGGAAAATCTGCCAGGAATACGCGAAAAAAGACACCCGTATCCGGGTGATTCACAAGGAAAATGGGGGCCTGAGCAGCGCCCGGAACGCCGGACTTGATGCGATATCCGGAGAGTATATCGGATTCGTAGACAGCGACGACTGGATTGAGCCGGAGATGTACGCAGAAATGCTGGCCCTGATGCGAAAGAACCATGCCCAGCTGGTCTGTGCCGGACGCTATGACGTGGACGGCGGCACGGGGAAGAGGACTGTGGGCCTGTGCCCAGAGCGGCAGGAGCAGGTCAGCGGCGAAGAACTGGCGGGCAGAATCTTTTTGTGGGATCACTGTGATTCCAGTGCCTGCGACAAGCTCTACCGCCGGGAGCTGTTCGACGGCATCCGCTATCCTGAGGGAAAGACCTGCGAGGATATCCCGGTGACCTACCGGCTGGCGCTGAAAGCCCAGCGGGTCGTCCTCTGCGACAAGCCCTTTTACAACTATTACCACCGCTCCGGCAGCATTTCCAAGGGCGCGGGAATTACGGAGAAAACCTTCCATTATTCCCAGCACACAGCGGTGATTCTGGAAGATATCCGGAAAAATCATCCCGCTATCGCGCCGCAGGCGGAATTCCTGCGGGTACACTCCCTGTACCATATTCTACTTCGTCTTGACCACGCTGCGCCGGATATCCGCAGAGCTTACCGAGGCGAATACCGCCATGCCCGCCGGGAACTGCAAAAGCACCTTAAATTCATCCTGACCTGTCCCTGGCTGGGTGTTCAGCAGCGGGTCACGGATATTCTGCTGATCGCGAATCTTTACCATATTCTGCGCCCGCTGTTTCACAGGGCGTGATTGGGAGAACCCATGAAACAACGAAACCGGATTGCTTTTTTTAATATCCTCAGCACCGTGGTACTGAAAGGCTCAGCCTTCTTCACGGGAATGCTGTTTTCCCGTCTGCTGGGCGGCAGCGGCTATGGCTCCCTGAAACTATATAACATTTCTGTCAGCATCGTGACAATCCTGTTCTCTCTGCAAACCCAGACCACCCTGGCCAATGCCCGGGTGGAGTACCCGGAGGTGGCCCAAAAGGGCTACCAGTCCTCCGTCATGACCCTGTCGGTGCTGTTCTTTGGACTGTGTACAGGGCTTACGCTGATGTTCCTGAAGCCCCTGTCGATTCAGCTGGAACTGGAACCGCTGATCATTCTGCTGGTGCTTTTACAGGCCTTCGGCAATTTCTGCGTGGAGTTTCTGAATAAGAAAAATGTCTATGAGTTCCGGGCGGGCTGGAACATGATCCTGTCCATGGTGATGGTGCTGGTGCCCCTTGTTCTGGCGGTGGTCCTGATTCTGCAAATGCCCTATGAGACCCGGTATGTGGGCCGGGTGATTGCCAATTCCGTCTCCTATGGTGTGGTGGGCACGGCGGTCTGTGTGGGAATTCTGCTGCGGGGCAGGACGTATTTTCACCGGGAATACTGGAAATTCTGTCTGGTGCTGGCTCTGCCGGCGGTGTTTCACAACCTGTCCGACCTGATCCTCAATCAGATGGACTCCCTGATGCTGAACGCTCTGATGAACACCGCCGCCGTGGGCTACTATGGCAACGCTTGGGGCTTTGCCAACTTCCTGTTCATCCTGTTTCAGGCACTGAACAATATCTGGTGTGCCTATTTCTTTGAGGAGATGAAGACCGGGCAGCGTCAGGCCATGCTGGAAAAGAGCCGGAATTTTCTGGAGGTCTTTACCATTCTCAGCTGCGGCTTCACGCTGCTGGCGCCGGAGGTGTACCATGTCTACGCACCGAAGGATTTCTGGGTGGCGACCATGGTTATCCCCCTGTTTACTGCGGCGTATTATGTAAACTTTCTGTGCACCTTCCCGGTAAATTTTGAATATTACCACAAAAAGCCCAAGGCGG
Organism: uncultured Clostridia bacterium; assembly: GCA_946011705.1. GTDB lineage: Bacteria > Bacillota > Clostridia > Oscillospirales > Oscillospiraceae > Faecousia. Next base: position 16,294 of record CAMGCA010000006.1, read on the forward strand.
TGGCGGTGATTACCGTTTCCTCGTCCCTTCTCAACCTGGTGCTGAACTTCGTGTTCATCCGGGCCATTGGCATGGCGGGGGCGGCGGTGGCTACGCTGGCATCCCACTGCCTGCAGCTGACGCTGCACCACCTCTATTCTGTCCGGCTGGGGGAGTATCCCTTCCCGCTGAAGCTGTGGGTGGGGTATCCGCTGGTGTTTTGCGGCATTCTGGCGGTGGTGTTTCTGCTGCCGGATGCCTGGTTTATCCGCTGGCCTTTAGGGGCAGCTCTGGGCATTTTCATGCTGCTGCGGGTAAAGCAGCGTAAGGTACTGATATAGTTTTATTGCTTATCGGTTTTACTCAGCTGATCGATAAATTGGAATTTGGTGCACTAAAATACCCGATGTCATTGCGAGCCAGTGCGCACACTGGCGTGGCAATCCGCATCCCCTTACGCGTCTGGATGACGAAAATGCCAAAAGGAGAACGGATTGCCACACCAGTGACATCGGTCACTGGTTCGCAATGACAACCTTTGTCGTGGTGCGGTGCAACTCGCCAAATTCCAATTTGTCGGTTTGTTGACTGAAACCGATATGCACATCGTTTTTTTACAGTGGTCGGGCTATGTTAGTCCGACCACTTTACTGATACTTGCAATCCAATCAAAAAAGATGTATAATATGAGTGAAATTATGTCCATTTTTTCCGATGTGAGGCGCTGGCAAATGAAGAAAAAGGTTCTGTTCGTGGCGACTGTGGTGAAGACCCACATCATGCAGTTTCACATCCCCTACCTGAAGCTCTTTCAGGAGGCTGGGTGGGAGACTGCCGTGGCTTCCCGAAACGACTACGAAAACCCGGAAGACTGCGTGATTCCCTACTGCGATACCTATTACAACATCCCCTTTGAGCGGATGCCCTGGAAGCCGAAGAATCTGAAAGCCTACCGGATGCTCAAGGAGATCATTGACCGGGAACACTACGATATCATCCACTGCCACACCCCGGTGGGCGCCCTGATTGCCCGGCTGGCGGCGCTGGATGCCCGGAAACAGGGGACGAGGGTGATCTACACTGCCCATGGCTTCCACTTCTTCACCGGCGCGCCAGCGCAATACTGGCTGCTGTTCTACCCACCGGAGCGGCTGCTGGCACCGGTGACGGACGTGCTCATTACCATCAACCGGGAGGACTACGCCCGGGCCATGACGCGGCTTCCCGCCAAGCGTATTGAATACGTCCCCGGTGTGGGCATTGACACGGGCAAATTCCGAAATCTGGAGGTTGACCGACAGGCTAAACGGGCGTCCCTGGGCTTTACGGACGAGGACTTCCTGATGCTCACCGTGGCGGAAATGACACCCAATAAGAACCACATTACCGTGCTCAAGGCCCTTGCCGCCCTGAAAGACAGGACGGAATTTAACCATATGCACTATCTGATCGTGGGCCGGGGGGAGATGTGGCAGCCGCTGGAACAGAGCGCCGCCGAACTTGGAATCTCTGATCATGTCCACTTCCTGGGCTACCGCGCCGACGCGCCGGAATGGTACCGAAGCTGCGACCTGTTCGTATTCATGACCTTCCGGGAGGGCCTGTCTGTGGCGCTGATGGAAGCCATGAGCAGCGGCATGCCCATTATCTGCACGAAAATCCGGGGCAACACAGACCTTATCGAGGACGGTGTGTCGGGGCTGTTCTGTGAAAATACGCCCCAGGCGCTGGCGGAGATGCTGCTGAAAATGTACGCCGACCCGGAAAAGAGAGAGAAACTGGGGCAGGCCGCGGCAGAGCGGTCACTGCTGTTTGACGAAAAAACCATCCACGCCCGGATGAGGGAAATTTACTTTGGAGAGGAGGCAGAAGGATGCCGGGAACCCTGATCGTTTCGCTGGATTTTGAACTGTTCTGGGGGATGCTGGATGTGTGTCCGCTGGAAACCTATCAGGATAACGTTTTGGGCGGCAGAAAGGCGATTCCTCAGCTTTTGGAGCTGTTTCAAAAGCATGGCATCCACGCCACCTGGGCCGCTGTTGGATTCCTGTTTGCGGAAAACTATGACGAGGTTTGCCGTTATTTTCCCAATGAAAAACCGGGCTATGCCAATGAAAAGCTGAACCCTTACCCGGAATTCGCCAAAATCGGCAAAACGGAGGCGGATGCTCCTTGTTTTTACGGCCCTTCGCTGCTGCAACAGATTGCCGCCGCGCCGGGGCAGGAGATCGGCAGTCACACCTTCTGCCACTACTACTGCCGGGAAGCGGGCCAGACTCCGGAGCAGTTCGCGGCGGATATAGCGGCAGCCAAGGCCATTGGCAAAGATCACGGCTACGACATCACCTCTGTGATTCTGCCCAGAAACCAGTGCGAGCCGGAGTATACGGAAATCCTCCGTCAGGCGGGCTTTACCGCCTACCGGGACGAGGAAAACGACTGGATTTACAATCACATCAAAAGCGGCCTTCTCTTCAAGGTGCTGCGCACGCTGGATATGTACCTGCCCCTGACCGGGCTGGGGGGCTATACGCCCAAATGTGAAAATGGCATCTGGAACCTCACCGGCTCCCGGATGTACCGGCCCATCAAGCCCCACCTGCCGCTGGAAGGTCTGAAGCTCCGCCGCATCAAACGCCAGATGCTCCACGCGGCGAAAAACGGCCTGACCTTCCACCTGTGGTGGCACCCCCACAATGTGGGTGTGTACACCGAGGCGCACATGAAGCAGCTGGAAGAGATTTTTTCTTACTACGATGAATTGCGGAAAACCTATGGAATGCGCAGTCTGAATATGCGGGAAGCCGCAGAAGAGCTGTCCGGGCAGGAGGGATGATCATGAAAGTATTGCACGTCCTCAATTCCCGCATCTATTCCGGCGCGGAGAAGGTGGCCTGCCAGATTATCAAGTCCTTCCGGGGTGAGATTGAGATGGTCTACACCAGCCCGGAAAGTGAAATTGTGGCCCAGATGCTGGCCGAGCAGAACGTCACCTATCTGCCCATGAAGAACATGAGCGTGTCCGAGCTGAGCCGGGTCATCCGGGAGCAGAAGCCCAATCTGATCCATGCCCACGATATGCGGGCTGGCTTTTTCAGCGCCCTGTGCTGCGGCAAAATCCCACTGGTGTCCCATATCCACAACAACGCCTACGACGCCCGGGGGCTGTCCCCGAAAACCGTGGGCTATCTTCTGGCGGGCTTCAAGGCAAAGCACATCCTGTGGGTGTCCCAAAGCTCCTTTGACGGCTACGCTTTCCACAAGCTCTTTGCGAAAAAGAGCAGTGTTCTCTACAATATCATCGACACCCAGCAGATTTCCGATAAGAAAACCCAGGATTCCAATACCTACGACTACGATATGATCTATGTGGGTCGGCTGACCTTCCAGAAGGACCCCCAGCGGCTCATGCGGCTGTGCGCCCGTCTGAAGAAGGACAAGCCCGACCTGAAGGCGGCTATCGTGGGCACCGGCGAACTGCTGGAAGAAGCCCAGGCCCTGTGCGAAAGCCTGAACATTCAGGGAAATGTCCACTTTCTGGGCTTCCAGAGCAATCCCATCAAAATGGTGGCGGACAGCAGGGCTATGATCCTCACCTCCCGCTGGGAGGGCACCCCTATGTGCGCGCTGGAAGCCATGTACCTGGGTACTCCGGTGGTCAGCACCCCCTCCGACGGCATGAAGGATCTGCTGGTGGACGGCGTCAGCGGCTATCTGACCGATGATGACGAGCAGATGGCTCAGGATTTGCTGAGAATTTTTGCCGATCCTGCCCACCGCGTGTTTTTGGCGGAAAACGCAAGACGGAAATTTGATGCCATCAATGACGCAGATGCCTACAAAAAGGCCATTTCTGACTGTTATTTCTGAGGAAACGCTATGAAAATCATGCAGGTCATTCCCTATTTCTGCTTCGGCGGGGCGGAGATTATGTGCGAAAATCTGACCCTTGCTCTGAAAAACGCGGGGCAGGAGGTCTTTGCGGTCAGCCTGTACCACGATCGTACCCCCATTGCCCGGCGCATGGAGGAAGCGGGGATCCGAATTGTATATCTGGACAAAAAGCTGGGGCTGGATTTGTCGATGGTGCCCAAGCTGATCAAGATCATCCGGCGGGAGCGCCCGGACGTGGTGCACACCCACTTGGATGTGATTAAGTACGCGGTTTTGGCGGCAAAGCTGGCCGGGGTAAAGAAGTGTGTCCACACGGTGCATTCCCTTGCGGACCGGGAAGCCGAGGGCTGGGTGCAGAAAATTATCAACGGATTCTATTTCCGCCGGGGCTGGTCGGTGCCTGTGGCCCTGACCCCGGAGGTGCTGAGGTCTGTGGCGGAGATCTGGGGCCTTCCTTGGAGCCGGGTACGGGGGTGGTTCA
>CAMGCA010000007.1 GCA_946011705.1 uncultured Clostridia bacterium
CGGATTCCGGTTCCGAGGGTTGGGGGTTCGAGTCCCTTCCGGCGTACCAAAGAAGAATAATCCGAACCTTATCTCAGTGGGAGAAGGGTTCGGATTATTTTCATATTTGGGACTCGAACAATAAAATGCAAATGTCCGGTGGAGATTTGCCCGGCGGCGGCTCGACGACGCCGGCACCATAGTGTTGCGAGTCCCTTCCGGCGTACCAAGAGGTAATAATCCGAACCTTATCTCAGTGGGAGAAGGGTTCGGATTATTTTTGCTTTTGGGAGATTCTTATGGATAGCCCGCGATATCAAAATGCTCAATCATGGTGTACCTCTAAATGCCAATAAAGATATCCTTTTCTGCTGTTATTCCTGTCGGCCATTGGACGGAAAATCAGTCTGCGTCTGCAAATCCGGCGAAGAGGATTGCTTTTGACGGGGAGGTATGGTATGATACAAAAAAACTATACATTTTCCGCCTTTCTTCCGCGCGAGGGGGGAGACGAAAAGACGCATACATATTGAGGGTGTTATTCATGAGAAAACAAGTGAAAATGCTGCTTTCCTCCCTGTCACCGGAGCTGACCACCAGATTGATGTTCCGGTATAATTTTCACAAGAGGTTGAATCTGAAAAATCCTCAGGATTTCAATGAAAAGCTGCAGTATCTGAAGCTTCGAACTTACTATAACAATCCTGTGATTACCCAGTGCGTTGATAAATACCGGGTGCGTGAGTATCTGGAACAGCAGGGGGAAGGCCGCCTTCTGCCTGAACTGCTTGCCGGCCCGTTCTATGACGCGCGTGACCTGAGAGCGGTCTGGGATTCCCTGCCCCAGAGTTTTGCGATTAAGTGTAATCACGGCTGTGGCTACAATATTCTGGTGAAAGACAAGTCCAAGACCGATTTGGAAGATGCCGTGAAGACGCTGGGGAGGTGGCTCCGGGAGGATTACTGGAAAATCTACTGTGAGCCGCAGTATAGATTTGTAAGGAAAGCTTTTACCGTGGAGAGATATCTGGGCAACAACATTGAAACCTATAAGTTCTACTGCTTTAACGGCAAGCCGGAGGTCATGTATCTCTCCTCCAACGGTGAGCACGGGGAGAAGGACTTGTATCTGGATTACTACGATATGGATATGAACTGGATCGATCTCACACTCTACCCCCATCAGCACGCCAAAGAAAAGGCTGTGAAACCGGAAAACTTCGGGGAAATGGCTGCGCTGGCGGAAAAGCTGTCCGCGCCCTTCCCCTTTGTACGGATTGATTTGTATGACGTGGATGGGGAAATCTATTTTTCTGAGTTCACCTTTGTCCCCACCGGCGGAAATATGAAACTGAAACCGGAGCACTATCTGGACGACTGGGGAAAGCTGCTGCGGCTGCCGTAATGGAGTGGTTAGAGAGTGGTATTAACAGAAGGTTCTACCGGGTTGCTGATGTCAAGTTCACACCCTGATAGAGAATACACGGTCTATACTGCTCAAGCTGGTGTGGAAGCTGGATACCTTCATGGATGACGTATCCAACGGATATGCGCTGCTTACTGCGTTGGCAATTCTGGTCGGCTGTTTCGCGGCAGCGGAGTTTATCAACCGCTTCTGTCCATGGATTCTTGGAAAAAGCAGGCAGAAGGCGATAAAGTAGGTGTGTATCAATGAAAAAAAGAAGTCTTTGCTATGCGATACCTTCCGCGTCTTTCGCCAATGGGATCGTCCGCGTGGTCGTGAACCTCGCGAACGCTTTGCAGAACACGGGGAAATATGACATCACCATTCTGGCACTGGAGCCGGACGGAGACGGGAATCTTCCTCTGACAGAGGGCATCCGGCTGGACACCCTGCAATATGAGAAGAATCCGGCCCCCGGTGCCGCATCCAAAATCGACAAATACCGGAAGATCACCGCGTCGTTGAAAGCCTATTTCCAAACCCGCCGCTTTGCCCTGTGCGTGGTCTCCGGCAAGGAATACGCCACCTTTTTCCATCTGGCCTGCCGAAAAATGGGGATGCCCCTCGTCATGTGGGAGCACATGAACTATGCCAAGGGGGCTCCGCTGAAAAGCGAGTGGACGGGAATGCGCATTGCCCTGAGACATTTTGCCGCCGTTGTCTGCCTGACAAAAAAGGACGAAAAAGCCTACCTGGCTCACAAAAAGTCCGCTGCCATCCGGCAGATCTACAACATCACGACCTATCGGGAATCCCCTGCACCGTACTGCGTCCAGAGCAAAAAAATCATCAGTGTGGGCTATCTGAATCCGATCAAGGGCTTTGATATGGCGCTGGAAGCTGCCCGGATGGTGTTCCGGCGGCATCCCGACTGGAGCTGGGATATTTACGGCGAGGGAGGCGAGCGGGCGGCGCTGGAAAAGGCCATCGCGGAATATGGGCTGGAAAACCATGTCCGGCTGATGGGTTACTGTTCGGACGTGGCGGCGCGGTATTCGGAGTACGCCATGTTTGTTATGACTTCCCGGAAGGAGGGGCAGGGCATGGTGCTGCTGGAAGCCCAGAAGAACCATCTGCCGGTGGTGTCCTTTGACATTCTGTGCGGCCCGTCGGATGTCATTACCGACGGCGGGAACGGATATCTGGTTCCGCCCTTTGACACTGCCGTGTTGGCGGAGCGTATCTGTTCCCTGATCGAGGAACCGGAAACGCGGGAGGCGTTTTCCCTGCACGCCTGCGACTGCCACGCCGGTTTCGACCCAGCGTATATCCTTTCCCAGTGGGAAAGGCTGATTTATGATTGCGCGAAGGAGAATTGAAGCCATGCCCTTTTTCAGCATCATCACCGTTTGCTACAACAGCGAAAAAACCATTGAAAAAACCCTGCAAAGCGTTCTTTCCCAGACGGAGCAGGATTTTGAATACATCCTCATTGACGGCGCGTCCACCGACGGCACGCTGGATATCCTCCGGGCATGGGAGCCGAAATTCGGCGGGCGGATGAAGATCGTTTCCGAGCCGGACGCAGGCATTTACGACGCCATGAACAAGGGCATCCGCATGGCCCGGGGCACGCTGGTGGGCATCGTCAACAGCGACGATTTTTACCAGAGCGATGCGCTGGAGCGGGTAAAGGCCCACTATGACCCCAGCCTGCGCTATCAGATTCTCTACGGCGCCCAGAACAACATCGACGATGACGGGGACATCACCACGGTGGAATTTGTGCACCACAAAAATCTGCCGGTTCGGATGATCAATCACCCCGCAAGCTTTGTGGCGAACGCGGTCTATCAGGAAAAGTCCCTGTACTCTCTGGAGTATCGGTCGGTCAGCGACTACGACTTTATGCTGAAAATGTTCTACGACCCGGACGTGACCTTCCTGCCAATCCATGAGGTGCTGACGAATTTCTATGTCGGCGGCGTTTCCAGCAGCACAAAGTCCCATCTGGAAACCTTCAAGCTCTGGCGCAGGTACGGGTGCATTACAAATAAACGCTACTGGCTGATCACATTGAGTACCTATGTTAAGAGTATTATTAGATAAGTATCAAAGGAGACATGGCAATGGACAGCTACCACATTGTTCTTGATGGAACCCGCTTATGCAACTGGAATGGGGGAACGGATTTTCTGGCCAATCTGGCAGCAATCTGCCGGGACGTCCAGCAGTCCTCAGAGAGAATGGAGCTTACCGTATCTGTTATGCTTCCATATCTGATTCCTAAATATGAAAGTGTCCTCCGAAAGCTGCTGGGGAAAACTACGGATGAACGAAACAAGCACATTCAATTTGTGACAGACACGGTAAAGCGGGCAAATCCCAATGTGAGGATTGTTTACCTGAGAAAATATGACGTACTCGAAGGTTCAGAGAGCTGGGCGGTCCGGCGTCTGGTTCGGAAAATTCACGCGGATTGTGTGGTGGGAGTTACCGGTAATATCTATGATCACCTGCCCGTGCCGTGGGTAAGCTACATACCGGATTTTCAGCATAAATATCTGCCGCAGTTTTTTCTGCCCAGTGAGATTGAGGGCCGAAATAAGACCTTTGCTCAGATAGCGGAGGCTTCCCCTTATTTCATTGCGACATCTCTTTCACATCGATCTGATCTGATGCAGTATGCAAAAATCTCGCCTGACAGGATTTTCACCATGCCGTTTGCTCCAATTGCAGCTGACGCTTTCCTAGATACAGAAAACGTCGATATCGGGCATTACCAGCTTCCGGAAGACTATTTCCTGATTTCCAACCAGTTCTGGCAGCATAAGTCCCACAAAACTGCCATTCAAGCACTGAAACTGCTGCATAAAAGAGGTTATTCAAATCTTGTGATTGCCTGTACCCGAAGCACGGAGGATTACATAAATGAGGGCTATATTTCCGAGATCAGGCAGATGATTTCGGATTTGAAATTGGAGAAGCATTTCAGAATTCTTGGACTGATTCCAAAGCTGGAGCAGATTGAGGTCATGAAGCACGCACGAGCTTTGATCCAGCCCTCTTTGTTTGAAGGAGACCCGGGTGGTTGTTCTGCCTATGATGCCGTTGGGTTGGATATTCCTGTCATCCTATCAGATATTCCGGTCAATTTGGAGGCAAAGGAGTATTCACAAGCTTACTATTTTCAGGCGGAGAACCCGGAGGATATGGCCTGGCAGATGGAGACACTGCTACATCGGGAGCGCCATGTTTACTACCGGGAGGAGGTTTTGCAAAAGAGGGCGGAAAACGCGTCCAAGCTGAAAACATTCTTTGAAGATATGATTATTTCAATTTGTGGGGGATAAATTATGATTCCGGTATACCAACCATCCTTAACGGGCAACGAAAGAAAATATGTCAACGATTGTCTGGATACCACATGGATTTCGTCGAAAGGCAAATATGTGAATGCTTTTGAGAGTGCGTTTGCCGATTATGTCGGGGTCAAGCATGGTGCACTGGTTTCCAACGGTACTGTGGCGGTGCATCTGGCTCTGCTGGCGCTGGGGATTGGCCCCGGCGACGAGGTGATCGTTCCGACTTTCACTTATATTGCCTCTGTAAACGCCATTCGTTATGTGGGCGCAACACCGGTATTTGTGGACTCTTTGATGGATACCTGGCAGATGGATCCGGCGCAGGTGGAAAAAAAGATTACCAGCAAAACTCGAGCGGTCATTGTGGTACATTTGTATGGACATCCCTGTGAAATGGATCAAATCATGTCCATTACCAAGGCTCATGACCTGTTTGTCATCGAAGATACGGCTGAGGCCATCGGAAGCTGTTATCACGGCGCAAAGGTGGGAAGTTTTGGCGATATTGCCTGCTTCAGCTTCTTTGGAAACAAGACCATCACTACCGGCGAGGGTGGAATGGTCATGACCAATGACAGTACGCTCTACGACAGGGTGTGCCGCATCCGCAATCAGGGGAATGCGCCGGACCGGGAGTACTGGAACGATATCATCGGATACAATTTCCGAGGAACAAACATCTGTGCCGCGATTGGCTTGGCACAGCTGGAGCAGATAGAAACATTCATTGCCAGAAAAGTTACAATCGGTGAGATGTACAGGCAATCCTTTGCGGATATTCCGATTAGAACCCACGAGCCAGTGGGCGATGTATTCCACACAAAATGGATGTGTTCTATCCTGGTCAATGAGCCGGAGGAACGGGATGCTCTGCGGACTTTGCTGAAGGAGAAGGGGATTGAGACCAGACCGACCTTCCATCCCGCCCACACAATGCCCATGTATTCGGAGCGGTTTGACAGATACCCGGTCGCAGAGTACATTGGCTGGCGGGGAATCAACCTGCCCAGCTGGCCCGGCCTGACCGATGAACAGGTCTGCTATATCTGCGATAGCGTGCACGAGTACTATCAACGCAATGTAAAGTAAAGGAGAGCAATATGGAGAAAATGCCTGCCATTGTCGCCATTGGTTACAACCGAAAGGATTCTATGGAACGGCTGCTGAACTCCATTCTGGCTGCGGATTACCCGGACGGAGAAATTCCGCTGATCATCAGCATCGACCACCACCCAGACAATCAGCCTGTGATTGACCTGGCCAACAGCATTCGCTGGGAACATGGACCCAAAATCGTCAAGATTCACGACCAGCGGATGGGTCTGCGCCCCCATGTGCTGGAGTGTGGAAATTACAGCATGACCTATGGCTGCGCGATCATTCTGGAAGATGATCTCTTTGTGGCGAAGGATTTCTACCGCTACACGCTGGCGGCGCAGGAATTTTACGCAGACTGTCCCAGGGTCGCGGGCGTTGCGCTGTATAGCTACGCCCACGATGAAATCGGTATCTTTCCCTTTACGCCGCAGGCAAGCCCCTGGGATACCTATTTTGTAGGAACTACGATCTCCTGGGGGCAAAGCTGGACAGCCAGCCAATGGACTGCGTTCATGGACTGGTATCATGACCATCCTGTTCTGGAAGATACCCCGGGATTTCCGAAGCATATCTACCAGATGCCGGAAACCTCTTGGTCAAAGTATTTCGCGGCGTACATGGCAGATCAGGGAAAATATTATGTCTGTGGTTATTTTGCCCGATCTACCTGCTTTGCAGAGGTAGGTCAGCATACTATTCAGAAGGAGATCCGCTATCAGGCACGGCTGATGGAAGGTGTTCCGAAGTCCTATCGGTTTGCACCCTTCAATCAGGGTGTCAAATACGATGCCTTTCTGGAAAGCACAGAGCTTCAGCCTTATCTCGATGCGTATACCGGCGGTCAGCCCGTGCGGGTTGCCATTCACGGGGAACATTTGGAAGGGCCGGAGTCCTTCCTCCTGACGACGAAGGCCTTGCCCTACGCCGTTGTAGCGGACTTTGCTTTTGAAATGAATCCCCCGGAGCAGAACATCATTTACGGCATCCCCGGAAACGACATCCATCTGTACGACCTGAGCAAGCCTGCCCCGCTGCTGGAAAACCGCTTTGTATGGGAGCAGCATGAGCTGTGCACGCTGTCGGTCAAGGACTTACTGAAATACTGCTGGTTTAAGATCATCCGAAAGATCCGCTGGATGCTTCGGCTGCAAAAATAGGGGAAAGGAATATCGATATGGAGCAAGATTGGCTTTACCTTCGCTATCGTTCCAAATGGCTGGCGGAAAAATGCGCCCGGAAGCTGGGTGTGAAATTCCACGAACCGGCTGTCTATGCCGGTATGCCCGTCATTCCCATCGAACAGGCGCAGGCGTTTGTTAAGGAGAGAATCCTCAGCGGGGAACCCTTTGCGGCGGGCCGATTTGGTTCCGTAGAACTCAGCGCGTTTTGGCATCAGGATGCCATCGAGCCAGTCCGTCCCAAAACAAAACGCGCGGTTCTGAATGAAATGTGCTGCAACGCCGGCTTCTTTCCGCCGGATGAGCGAAAGCTGGAACAGTTTGCGCAGATCATGCGGACTGCCTGCGGGCGGATGGACGTTTTCTGCGTGTGGTTTAATCCCATGGAGGACTACGCCATCGATGCTTACGGAAATCCCCAAATGATCACCAAACTGAGGGCACTGGAGCCGTGGTATGTGGAACATCCCTGGACGGGGGGGTTATCAGGCAAGAAGGTACTGGTGATCCATCCCTTCCGGGAAACCATTCTTCGCCAGTACGAAAAGCGGGAAATGCTGTTCGACAATCCCGAAACGCTGCCGGAATTTGCCGATCTGCAAGTGGTTCAAGCGGTACAGACCATCGCCGGGAATACGGACGGACGGTTCCGGGACTGGTTTGAAGCGCTGGACTGGATGTACACGGAAGCGGTAAAAATTGACTTTGACACTGCCATCATCGGCTGCGGGGCTTATGGCTTTCCGCTGGCGGCAAAGCTGAAAGCGGCAGGAAAGCAGGCGTTCCACATGGGCGGCGCAACGCAGCTGCTGTTTGGCATCAAGGGCAGCCGCTGGGATAACCACCCGGTGATCGGCAGACTGTACAACAAGCACTGGGTCAGACCCGCTGAGTCCGAAACGCCCAGAAGAGCGAATATCGTCGAAGGCGGCTGCTACTGGTAAAAAGAGAGGAGAACCCCCTTGAACAGCAAAGATGACTTCCCGTGGAAAGAAAACGAACTGCTGAAATAAGCGAGAAGGAAAGAAATAAGAACCGATTTCCTTTACTCACTCGCCGGGTATATTGCAAAACGCAACGAAACTTCATTACCGCCGGATTTTGGAAAAATTTCTGAATCTCAGCCCCCTACAGCTGCATTTGGAGGCCAGGACACATGATTATTGTCAATAACAACTCGGGGCAGCTTTGTAATAAGCTGATTCTATTTGCCCATGCTTACGCAACGGCAATCGATACTCACCAGAAAGTATATCACCTGTATTGGTTTTACAGCCGACATCTGTTTCGTGAATCGTGCAGAACCGATATCGGTTTTTTTCCTGGCCGACTGGGAATATTCTATCGCTATTACGACAAATACGTGACGTCTAAACGTAGCCAACGCTACGACTACGCTGCCCGCATGGAAATGCAGTCCCGAATCAGGGGACAGATCCTTGCTAAGGGAGTCCACCGACTATATGTAATTGACGCTTGGGAATACCGGGACTATGATGCACTCTTTCGGCACCGGGACATCATCGTAAGTGTTTTTCGCCCTACCGCCGAAATAGAGGATGCAGTTGAGCGGTTCTGGGACAGCCTCCCCCGTGAGGATAATACCGTTATCGTTGGCATCCATATGCGCAGGGGCGATTATCGGGTATGGAATGATGGGGTATTCTATTATTCTGACGATGTGTACCAAAACTGGATGGAAGATTTGGCAAAGAGTACAACACGAAATGTTCATTTCCTATTGTGCTCCAATGAGGAATTCGACCTTGCCAACTTCAAGAGTGAAGCTTATACGGTCTCTAAAGCGCCCGGAACCCAGTTAGGTGACTTATATTCTCTTGCAAAGTGTGACTATATCATGGGCCCTCCCAGCACATACTCTTGGTGGGCAGCTTTTTATGGAAATCGGAAATATCTGACACTTTATTCCTCTGACATGAGGATTTCTATGGAAAATTTTCAGGATATTCGGGGAGAGGAATTCAGCCCACCTGTAATACAAAAGATGGGTGATCATCGCCAAGCGCACGGTGGACGCCAATCTACACTGGAGAGGGGGAGCCTCTTTTGAACAGCAAAGATGACTTCCCGTGGAAAGAAAACGGACTGCTGAAAGAGGCGTATAAACAGGACAACTATCTGGTCTCGGAAACGGGAAGCAAAACCGGGCAGGCAGTTATTTTCTTTTCCAGCAACGGAATTTACTACCCCAATGACGAGGAGACCTTCCGGGCGTATATCCAGAAGGGGAATGAGGGCTTTGAATGGTTCCATCTGGCCCAGCACCGGGAAATTCAGAACCATTTCGAGAAGATCATTTTTGTCCGGGATGTTTACAAGCAGTGGTATGTTACGGGAATCAACGAAAGACTGGACAGTGTGGACAAGGTTCTGTCGTTTCTGCAGGAGCAGACGGGGGGTGCCGTGTCACCACTTGTGGAGGTTCGGCAGGCGGCTATGCCGCCGCTCTGTTTGGATGTCTTCTCCACGCCAACCGTATTTTTGCAAACTCCGCGCAGTTTTTGCTGCTGCCCGACAGCCGCTTCGGGCCGTTTATCGAACGGTACGCCTCAGCACCTTCCCGCAGCCGGTATTATGATCTGCTGCCGCTTTTGCGGAAGCAGCCCAATGTGTTTTACACCTTTCCGGCCCAATGTGAAGACGATAAAACGCAGTATGAACATATCCGGGAGCTTCCCAATATGCATATTCTGCGGATACGCAGTAAAGTTCATGGTGACACGCTGGAAGGCATCTGCTGGCCCTATCTTCTGACGATGGACAACGACAGGCGGACAGACTTATACCGAAGGTACAGCAGGAAGCCAGTCTACCGGCTGACGGCTTCAAATGCTGTTCTGCCCACCGGCGAGAAAGTCCGGCTCCTCTGTCACAAAATCGCAAAGAAACTCCGCAAGCTATTTTGTGCCCTGCATCGTAGGGGCACACATCATAAAGGAACCCATTCATGAAACTGGAACGAACCAAAAACACGGCGCGCCATGCCGCCTACGGCTACCTCAGCAGACTGATGCTGATGATCTTCCCCTTCCTGACCCGAGGCCTGTTTATCCGGCTGCTGGGCTCTGAGTATCTGGGACTGAACGGTCTGTTCAGCTCCATTTTGACGGTGCTCAATATGTCCGAGCTGGGCTTCAGCAGCGCCATCGTGGTGCATATGTACCGGGCCATCGCGGCGGATGACGGGAAGACCATCAATGCCCTGCTGAATTACTACCGCAGGATCTATCACATCGTGGGCACTGTGATCCTGTGCGCCGGCTGCGCGGTGATTCCCTTCCTGCCAAGGCTGATTCGTGGCTCCTATCCCGCGGATATCAATCTGACAGCGGTGTATCTGGTGTTCCTGCTGGATACCGTGCTGAGTTACTTCCTTTTCGCGCACTATAACAGTCTGCTCTCTGCTTTCCAGCGGGATGACCTGGTCACGAAGGTCAATCTGCTGGTGAAGCTGCTGATGTACGCGCTTCAGATCGGAATCCTTCTGGTGATCCGCAATTTCTATGTGTATCTGTTTATCATGCCGCTGTGCACCGTAGTGCGCAATTTGATAACCTGCTTTGCCGCCAGACACGCGTTCCCGGAATATATGCCCGCCGGGAAGCTCCCGAAAAGCACCACGGAGGACATCGGCACCATGGTGAGGGGGGCGATGATCGGCAGGGTTGCCGCTGTATGCCGGAATTCCTTCGACAGCGTTTTCGTTTCCATGTTTCTGGGCCTGACGGCTAACGCCATTTATGGAAACTATTACTATATCATGGATACTATCTCCTGCCTTCTTCAGGTGCTGACCGGCGCTGCCACCGGCGGTGCCGGCAATAGCGTGGCTATGGAGAGCCAGGAGAAAAACCATCAGGATATGCTCCGCATGAATTTTTTGTATATGTGGGCTGCCGGATGGTGCGCCATCTGTATGCTGTGCCTGTATCAGCCCTTTATGAGACTGTGGGCCGGTGATCAGATGCTGCTCCCGGTTCCAACCATGGTGTTGTTCTGTGTATATCTGTATCTGCTCAAGATCGGTGATGTGATGTCCATCTATTCCGGCACGAGGGGGTTGTTCTGGGAGCAACGCTATATTACGATTGCGGAGGCGGTGGGCAATATCACGCTGAATTACTTCCTTGGAAAGCACTTTGGCATCGCCGGCATCCTCTGGGCCACCATCATTACCGTGCTGGGGATCAACTTTCTTTGGGGATGTCGTGTGGTCTTCCGGCACTATTTCACCCATTTTTCCGCCAACCAGTATATCCTGTGGCACCTGAAGCGGGGGGCTGTCACCCTCGTCGTCGGCGCGGTCACTTACTGGGTGTGCGGCGTTGTCACGATCTCCGGCATTCCGGGCCTGATCGTGACCGGCCTGATCTGCGTGGTGCTGCCGAACCTTCTGTTCTTCCTGATCTACCGCAAAACCCCCAGCTATCAGGAGGCGGTTCCGTGGCTGCTGGAAAAAGCAAAGCTGATACGATCCTCTCATTAAAGCAGAACAGGTTTTCACATATTTTGTGCTTTCGGAAAGCAGGCTGCGGAGAATTGCAAAAGGAAAAGAAAACGTGGATATTCTGAGAGCCAGCAAAGGGTTCCGTGCGTTGAACATCGCACGGAACCCTTTGCGTTAAACCAGGACGGAATCGTCGTCCCCTTCTCTCGCTGGACTGCCAACTCTGCGCAGTGACCGGCATCAATAATGCACCACATTGCCCGCCCTGCGGATGCGCGCGAGAATGGGAGCGGCTTCCGCTCTGGTGAAATAGTCCAATGTGGTTTGGGGCACCAGCGTTTTCAGGGTGTCCCAGTCGGCGTTTTGCAGGGCTACCCGGACGGTGGAGGCGCTGATGGCTCTGCCGCCCGCTTCCTTCCGGGGAATGATGTGGCACTGGATGCCCGCTTTTGGCAGTTCCTCCGCCATAATTTTGTTGTACAGTCCCGTGACTTGACTGGTAGGCTCCTCGCCCACAAAACGGTGGGTCGCGTTGAGGGCCTTTGCAATTTTCGTGAACACCGCCAAGTCCAGCCGGGCGTGGCCGTCGATGACCGCTGCCTCGTCTTTCAGAAAATAGCTGGGGAAGGTGGCGCTGCTGATGATGTAGGGGCCGGAATCGTGGAGAACCACGTTGGGGATGTGGGCAACCCCCGCCTGCACCAGTTCTTTGCGCACGGTGAAGGGCACCAGAGAAGCGTCCTCGCTGAGGACGAACAGATGGAGGGTGTCGCACTGGGCGGCGGCAGTCTCCACAAGGTACTGATGGCCCAGGGTGAAGGGGTTGGCGTTCATGACCAGAGCGGCGGAAACCCCCTCTTTTTTCGTTTTTTCCAGATTTTTCAGGTAATTGGGGAAGCCGCTTTTTCGGTTTTCCATGAACACCAGCGTGCCGTCCACCCGGGCGATCTCGTGAAAGCCCAGATCCCCGAAAAATTTGGCGGAACCCACCTTGGTGTACAGAAACAGGTGGAGATTCCCTCTTGCCTGCTGCACCTCCATCAGGTGGGAAATGATCTCGTTCAGCAAGCCCTCGCCCTGATGCTCGGAACTGACGGCGAAGCACCGCAGGGTACAGCCAAAGCAGCTGCCAGTAGCAATGACTTCATCATCTTCATCCCGCATGGCGCAGATGTAGTCCAGATTTCCGTCCCGGGTGATGCCCTCCTTTTGAAGCAATGCGTCGATTTGGGCCAAACTGCGCTTGTCCGAGGGGTAGACTTGGGAAATGGCGTAATCACTCATGGGGTTCCTCCTTCAAAAAATGCAGCAGATAGACCAGGGCCAGCAGGTCTGCCGTGCCGCCGGGCGACAGGTTTTTTCGGGTAAATTCCGTGTCCAGCACTTCCAGCGTCTCTCTGGACGGGAAGGGCTCCTTTTCAAGCAAAGCTTTCAGTTTCTCCGATGTTTCCTTCGCCAGCACATAGCCGCCACGGTGGATCATGTTGGTGTCCACGGTGCTTGCCAGCATGGCAAGGAGTGCCGCGCAGCCCGCTTCGTTGATGGTTTTTCCCGCGGCCAGGGCGGCTTCCAGCTTGGGAAGGCCCACGTTTAAGACGGCGGGGAAGCCCCCTTCCGCCTCCCCCCGAACCCCGGTGATGCCGTATTGCAGGTACAGCTTCTGCCCGGCGGTTTTTGCGGTTTCGGACGTAAGGTTTACATAATCTTGGCTTACAAGTCCATTCGTCATGGCGGCGCACTCTGCCAGAACCGCCTTGGGGTCACTCCACTGCTGCCGTTCCAGCCGTCCTAACGCCCCGCAAAGGATGCCCATGGAGAAAATGGCCCCCTTGTGGGTGTTGACCCCGCCCGTGGCGTGGAGCATTTCCCCCTCGGCCAGTTTCCCCGGCAGGCGCAGACGGCGGAAGGTCTCCCGGGGGTCTTCTGTGGTTCTTCCAATTTTCACACATTGCGAAAAATAGGGGTATAGGGCGGCAGCGCTGGCCTGGAAGGTAAAGAAATCCATATCCCTGTGGCTGCCGCTGTTTTCCCGGTCCACCAGCCCCGGCTTGGGGGTGGTGGCAACCTCATAGAGGAGGGCTTGTGTGGCAAGTTTCGCGACGGTTTGGCAGTCCTCCAGTATGACGGCATCCTCCAAAATCTGCCGGGTTCTCTCCTGCAATTGGGCAACGGAATGGGTGCGGCTTCTGGCGCAGGCCTGGGCCATGCCGCCGCAGATCAGGCACTTCCGGCCCTCCCGGCCCAGCTCCTGCCGGTCGACCTTTCTGCCGTCGGGACAGAGAACGTCCATGTCAAACAGTCGTCCCACAGGTGCGTGATCCTCAATCTCCACAGTGATTGCCTTGACTGCAAGGGAATCGGCATCCAGCAGAAAAATGGCCTCATTTCCCGTTTTCTCCTGGATTTCCTCAAAATAGATTACCGGGATTCCAGCCGCCTCCAGCTGCTGCCGCAAAAGACGCTTTCCCAGGGCGTAACCCCGGCGGATCAGGGCGTTATTCTTCACCGGCCCGGCAATGTTCATGGTAAAGCAGACCATGGTCTTTCCGTGGGCGCTCAAAAGTACCCGCTGCCGGTTCGCCCGGCGCTCCCGGGCTTCCAGCATTTCCAGCAATGTCACTTCCATAGCTTTCTCCTTTACCGATGCTTTTTCAGCAGATCATCCCCCCAGCTCCCGCTCAATGGCTTTGATCCGCTTGGACAGGGCGGATTGGGTGATGAACAGTCTGTCCGCCACCTTGGTGATATTCCGGCTTTCTCCCGGGACTTCCAGCAGCTGAAAACCTGTTTCAGGATGTTCCTTTCTGCTGTTTTTCATTCCGTATCCTCATAATACACCCAATATGGCCCTTTGTCTATGAAGAATTATACCGATGTTCTATTTCAATAAGGACAGACACCCGGCGGATTTTGCGCCGGGTGTCTTTGCCAGTGGAGGCGGTTATCTGGCCAACCAAGAGATCATTTTACAATGTGCGGAAGATAATCTGGATCCGATTGATGAGGAACTCATCCGACAGGCAGAAAAGTTTGGCGTTCCACCGCGGAAACTTCTGATACTAATTCTCGATAAAAATGTTTAATTTTTATCGAGAAGGCACCGCCTGATGGCGTTGCCGAATATGTGATATTCCTTGGAGTTGAAACAAAATGAACCGGAAGAATCCTGCCTGAACAGCTGATGCATACCGGTGGAGGCCAGACCCGATACCGCTCTGCCCAGAATTTGTTCCGCCGAAAAAGAAATGGGCTGCCGCAAGCGACAGCCCAATGGTGTATTTGCTTACTTTTCCTCAGCAGCAACAGAATCCAGCTTGACGGTATGCTTCATGGCCACGGAACAGGCGATATCGCCCAGGACGTTGCAGCAGGTGGCGCCCATGTCACACAGGGTGTTAACGCTGATGTACACGCCCATGACACCGGCGGGCAGCCCGGCGATGGTGGACAGGGCGGCGAAGCAGGCGATGGCGCTGCCGGGTACGCCGGGGGCGCCGATGGAGAGCAATGTGTTGGACAGCATCACCACCACCATCATACCGAAGGTGATCTCCACGCCGCAGGCATTGGCAAAGAACACGATCATGAAGGACATGATGATGGACACGGCGTCCATGTTGATGGTGGCGCCCAGGGGCAGAGCCAGGGAGGAAATCTCGTTGGGTACGCCCATTTCATCGGCGCAGCGCTTGCTGATGGGGATGGTGGCGGCGCTGGAGCAGGTGCCGAAAGCGGTCAGAGCCGCAGGCATCACGGACTTGAAGAACTTCAGCGCGGGGTATTTGCCGATGAACTTCACAATACCGCCGTAGACCAGCAGGATGTAGAAGAAATAGGTGACGTACATGGCAACCAGCACACCGCCCAGAGCGATCATGGTCTGCACGCCGTTGGCGTACATCACGGAAGCGATGGAGCAGAACACACCCACGGGGGTGCAGAACATGACCCAGCTCACCACCTTGATGCAGATGGCGTGGAAAGACTCACAGAGCTTGACAACAGGCTCGGCAGTTTTGCCCAGGGTCAGGCAGGCGATGCCCACGATGATGGCGAACACCAACACCTGCAGCATATCGCCGGTGGCGAAGGAGGCCACGGGGTTGGCGGGGATCAGGTTCTTCACGGTATCGAGCAGATTGGTAAATTTTGCCGCTTCCACGGTGGAGTCCATCATCTGAATGGAAACGCCCTTGCCCAGGCCCAGCATCCGGGGCAGGAACAGACCCAGGGTGCTGGCGATCAGGGTGGTGGAAACGAAGTACAGCACGGACTGACCGCCCACCTTGCCGGTGGCGCTGACGGAGCCGATGCCCTGAATGCCGATGATCAGACTGCAGAAGACCAGCGGATAGATCATCATGCGCAGGGCGTTCATGTACAGGCTGCTGATGGTCTGGATTACCGGCAGGGCGAATTCATACCGGCCCGGCATGAACAGGCCGAACAGGATGCCCAGCACCAATC
Source organism: uncultured Clostridia bacterium (assembly GCA_946011705.1). GTDB lineage: Bacteria > Bacillota > Clostridia > Oscillospirales > Oscillospiraceae > Faecousia. The sequence continues at coordinate 15,961 of CAMGCA010000007.1, forward strand.
CGATAAAGATGGCCAGGGTGATGTTCAGGGATTTTTTCTTTTTCATAGAGATCCTCCTTACAAAATAAAAACCCCCGTCTTCCAAACAGAAGACGGGCGTCATTGTCCGTGGTACCACTTCTCTTCGTTCCGTAAACGGAACCTCCTTGCGGATGCCCAGCAGCATCCTCCGCTGTAACGGGCAAACCCGTCGCGGCTTAAATGTTCAGCCGCGCTGCTCCGGAGCCATGTTCCTTCGCGGCCGCCTGTCTCCCTTCCAGCACCCGGGAGACTCTCTGAAAAGCGGGGAGAGCGAAGTACTCTTTCCTTCACTGCATTTTCCTATACGGGAAATATTATAAAAAATTCGGGAGAAAATGTCAAGAAAAAATGAACGAAATTTTCCCGATTGCCGCATTGGCAACCGAGCCGCTTTGGGCTGTGCCTCGGGTAAAAAGGGCGTTTCGGCAAACGGTTGGCCCGACGCAAAACACCGTCGCTTGCCAAGTGGCGGTGTCGGATTTGGTCAGCCAAATCGTAGGGGCAGGTCGTCGATCTGCCCCCGCTATGCCGGTACGGCTCAATCGAACACATACATCCCAAAAAACGCCAGCAATCCGGGACCGCAGTCATATTCCAGACCGCAGTGTTCCGCCAATTTCTGCACAAACACGCAGTAGGCGGACATACAGGAATACCTGTCCTCGGGATGGGCGCAGGGCTCTCCATTTTTCAGGTGGCAGGGATTGCACAGGGCGCAGCCGCTGGCTCCCACCAGGAAGCCAGGAACACCGCCCTCCCGGAACTTCTTCATCAGCCGCAGTTGGGCGGCGTTGTGGGCCTTTTTCGCGGGCTTGATGGCGGCGTTGTCGGTGATATCCTGAATTTCCCAGATAGTTTGCAGCACCAGTGCCTTTTTGTGGCCGCGGATTTTCTGCTCCATCTCCTCCGTGGTGCCGCAGTCCGGGGGACAGGTGTAGTTGACGCCGTACTGCCCGCAGAGGTTTTCCTCGCAGCAGGGCCGGAAAATGGGGTCGAACACGATGTCCTTCGTGTCCACCACCACAGCCCCGGCAAAATTCTCCGCCAGAGCCAGTTCAATCATTTTTTGTTCCGTCATTCCGATAGCCTCCTTATCAATTGTCAATTCCTATGCAGGCAGTCCCAGAGCGCCATACAGCACCAGTCCAGCCGCCGCGCTGAACAGCAGCACCGTGGGCACCCCGGATTTACACTTCAGCAGCAGGAATAAATCCACCGCTCCGATGGCGATTCCCGTCAGGTTCAGCCCCGTGCCGGACCAGTAGTTGCTGCCGCTCAGCGACAGGATTACGCCCACCACCATGCCCAGGCAGATGGGCCGCACACCTACCAGAATCCACTGCATCACCCGGCTGTTCCGAAATTTATGGAAGAAAACGGCAGCGGCAGCGCACAGGGTAATGGACGGCATGAGCACGCCCAGATTCGCGGCGATGGCGCCGGGAATTCCCGCCGCCTGCATACCGGCAAAGGACGCGCAGTTCAGTCCCAGCGGGCCGGGGGTCATCTCGGCGATGGCGACAATATCCGTCACCTGTTCGGCAGTCATCCAGCCGTGGCTCAGCACTTCGTTTGAGATCTGTGGGATCATGGAAAGGCCGCCGAAGCTGCCGAAGCCGATGAGCAGAAAGCTCCAGAAGAGCTTAAGAAGGATCATGGTCCTGCCTCCTCTCGTAGTAGCTTCCGATGACCAGCCCCAGCACCACGCCCAGAATCACCATAAAAATGGGATTGATGCCCGTAAACAAGTAGGCAGCAACCGAGATCAGCATCAGCAGAACGCAGGGGGGATAGGGCATGCTGCCCTTTATCAGATTGACAGCGGCGCCGAAAATAATGGGCACCACCGCCGCCTGCATTCCCTCCATAGCGGCATTGACCCATGGGTTCGCGCGGAAAGCGGCGTAAAAAAAGCTGATGACCAGAATCACCGCAAACGGCGGCAGAATCATGCCGAACACGGCGGCGAATCCCCCGGCAAGCCCGCCCACCCGGTAGCCATAGAGCATGGCCACGTTGCCGATCATGGTGCCGGGCAGGCTCTTGGCAACGCTGGCAAGGTCAAGAAGCTCCTGGGGCGTGATTTCCTTCTGCTTTTCCACATACTGCTGCTGCATCTGGGCGATGATGCTCCAGCCGCCGCCGAAGGTAAAGCAGCCAAACTTCGCGAATTCCAGAAACAGCTGTAAGGGGTTTCTCTTGTTATCCGTAAAATCACCTTCAAAAATTGTACAGGTATCCGTAGGGCGGAGTCATGACTCAGCCCTACGGATAGAATACCATGTTGTTCATGGTTTTTCAAGTTTTTCACGCGGATACGATTTCCCCAAAAAACGGTTAACCCCATTTCATCAAGAAATTGTATGACATTGGCCAATTTGGCTGGGTCTCTTCGGTTTTGTCGGATAGGAAACCGCTGCCATTGAAAACTGGCAGCGGCTTTGAAGATGCTTGGATGGTTCGGTTATTCTGCAGTTGGCTCAACGGTGGTCTCAGAAGCAGGCTGCTCAGCGGGGGTCTCGGGAGCGGGGATCACTTCGGTGGTGACAGTACCGTTCATATCATGGAAGTGCTCAACGATATCGCCCGTGTTGCCCTGGACGGGGACGTTATCCTCGTGGGCTTTTTCCACCGTATCCATGATGGGGTCGATGTCAGGATCTACCTGCTGGATCTCATCGACAGCATCATTAAAGATCTCCTCGGTGGTATCTTCCTTGGCGGAGGTCTCAAGGCTTTCCGCAAGTTCGATCATTTCTTCCTTGGCTTCCTGCTGCTTGATCTCCTCGCCGTTACCGTCGGTTACGGTCGTATTGCCAAGGACGATGGCAGCGACTCCCTCTTCTACAGCGGCATCGCTTCCTGTTGTGGCAGGCTGCACTACCTCTTTCCAGTTGTCGGCGCCGGAATCCGTGGAGGGATCAAAAACATAGTCGGTATGATGCACATAGTAGTTGTCCAAATCGACGGAGGCAGAACCGCCCTTGAAGTCGTCGATGGTAGCACTGGTTCCTTCTTTCGGTGTAACATGGACGGTGGTTTTCGTCCACGTATCATCGCTGCTGCTGTACTTGTACTCAGTTACAATATAATTGGAACCGGAATTTGTGTTGCCGTCTTCCTGATGATTCCAAACCGTCCATTGCCAATCCCAGCCTACATACTTGCCGGTATTGCCGATGTAGGTGTGATCTGTCAGCTCCGTGGTGTTGTGGATGTCCGTGTACTGCGATTGCTTACCGTTTGGATCGGTCCGGGTGCCGGTTTCCGTGTGATTTGCCTGGGTCCAGACCGTTTTGTCGGAACCGTCGTAAGTGTGCTCGGAAGGCTCGTTGGGGAACTGGGTATAAGTACGATCCTCCGCTTCGCTGACATTCTCGGCTTTTACAATCTGTTCCCGATGATCGATAACTTCCTGCTCTGTGGCGGTGTAAACATATTTCCCACCATCATCGGACTGCCATTCGCCTTCCCAGCTGTCCTGGGCCCTGTAGTGGGTGTTTTCGACAGTATATGTGCCGTCATTGTTTGGGGCAATCTCGGTGTGATGTACCTCGTCGGGCTGGTCAGAAGCCTCGTAGTAGAACACATTTGCGGACTCCTGAGAATCGCGGGTTACCACATAGACAAGTGTAGAACGGGAGTCGCGATCCTGCTCAG